>JBGOYM010000051.1:0-10624 GCA_041479675.1 Candidatus Methanoperedens sp. | reverse complement strand
ATTACAACCAATAAAATTTCACATAAGATCGAGCTTGACAGTAATTTTGTTGCTAATCATCAAAGCATTATAGGGTATTTTGCCCAGGTCGTAATGAAAGATCTAAGGCTTGTAAGCGGTTATGATATACTTTATGAAAAAATTAAATTATTTATTAAAGATTATTTGTTTGAAACAAAGGTTGACCTTGATGATGTGAATATTTTAAGAAATCTATCTGAACTTCAGGCAACTAAAATCATCATTGAAACTTTTGAGAAAAAAATAAATGAACTAACTATATTGGATAGAGGAAAAGCGGAAATTCGAGAGAATATTCTGGTCAGTAAATGTCGTCCTTTTGTCGCCAAAGAGCAGGGTTATTTGATACCCAATAAAAGTGTCTTTAATAAAATCATAGGTGATAGTGATTTAGAACTTCGGTTTGCGCTATATCTTGAACAGTGTCAAGATATTATTAGTTATGTAAAAAATTATTTCGCAATTCAATTCAAAATTGATTATATAACTAATAAAGGAGAAATATCTAATTATCTTCCTGATTTTTTTGTAAAAAAATCGGAAAAGGAATTCTATATAATCGAAACTAAAGGGCTGGAAGATTTAGATGTTCCTTTAAAAATCGAGAGATTAAAGCAGTGGTGTGAGGATATTAATGCTATACAATCCGATTTTAAATATGATTGGATTTTTGTTGATGAGGAAAGTTTTGAAAAGTTCAAGCCCAGATCATTTGAAGATTTAATTAAAAATTTTAATAAATATAAATAATATTACAGTTTTCAAGCGTCCGCCGCATCTCCTTCACCACGCCTCCCGACCGCCGCGCCGCCCTTGTGGAGCAGGCAAAGGCGCTGTACTATGCTGAGGCGCCGGACAGTCAAAAGATTTTAAATTTTGTAAGCCAGCGCCTTTCCGCTGCGCCTGAGGAGAGCGATGTGGTTCATGACCTGCTGGCGCATCTGGCGGAGCGCATGATCGAGATGAACAAAGAGAAGAATGCGGAGATAAAAGGGTTCTTGCGCTGGCTTGAGGGGGAAATTGGCGCGCCTGTGGAGGAACTGACGAACAAGACCGCGCTCAAGGAGTACTACGATTACAAATATGACTTTGAGACTTTTGTCAAGGTGCTTGCGAAGAATAAGAAAAAGTTAAAAGAGGGTTACGACCCTACGAGACGAGAGCCGAAGGATAAACTTGAGAAGGAATATAACGCCTCCCTGAATAAGTTGACACCGCTTCTTAGAAGGATCGAGGTGACTGATGGGCTTATAGATCAGATAGTTTATAAGCTCTATGGGCTGACTGAGGATGAGATAAGGATTGTGGAAGAGAGCGTATCAGGAAAAACAGGAAATCCTATCAGTGCAAAATGACTTCAGTTATCAATGGCATATTTTTAAGAAGAGTTATAGGAAATGGGAATGAACGAGTTTACTACACAGAATATTACAGAAATCCATAATGATATTATCGAAAGGTATGGAGGTACAAACAGATAATTATAGGTCACCCATTCATGGATGGCAATAAGAGGACAGCTTTTGAAGTGACTGATATTCTTCTCAGGGGAAATGGATACCATATACATGCAGCCGAAGAGGAAATCTTGCATGCACTGCTCAAAATTGCTAAATACGAATGTACTGTCGAAGAAATAGAAAAATGGCTAAGAAAAAAAGTACGAAGCTTAGAGCTGGGCTAAACGCTTCAACAACTCATGATTATGGCGCATGCTCTCTTCAAAATGCTTTCTTTGTTCGTTTGTAAGCATGCTTGTCTTTTCGTCCTTTTTTATAACAGGCTGTTTAATCATGATATCTATATTTCAAGTACATCCTATTTAAAACCGTCGTTAGTACACATTAAGTCGTAATCCGCATCTCCTTCACCACGCCTCCCGACCGCAGCACCGCGCTTGTGGAGCAGGTGAAGGCGCTGTACTCTGCTTTTTTGGGCGCGCAGGATAGGGGTGACCCCGCATTTATAGTGTTCCGTCAAACATATCATAAAAAACAACGATGAAAGGTGAGATAGGCGTTTCTGTTGAAGACCTCTCTGATAAGACCGCGATTCAGGAGTATTACAGCAACGAATTCCAGAATCTCATTGATGTGCTTGCCAAAAATAAGTTCATTTTGAGTTCAAGGGAAAACTATATTCAATTAGCAGTAATTACAATCGGTCCGGTAGTGATGGAACAGGAAAATTTAGACGATATCAGAAAAAAGGCCGATAAATTCGAATCCCAGTACAATAAATTAAAACAGGAATTCAAAGATTATATTGAAGTCAGTAGAAAAAATGAAGAGAAAAAAAGAATTGAAATAAAGGCGGACTTATCCAAAAAATTGCTCGTAGTTACAGATTCATTGACACGAATTTCTGGATCGGACAATGAGCAAACATGCGAAATGATGAAAAATTATTCCGATAACATCCGCAAGAACATAGAGGCAATTTATGACCAGATGCTTTATGCCTCAGGTCTCACGCCTATAGAACCCGGAGCAGGAGATAAATTCGATGAAAAAAGGCATATAGCCGTAGGATTGGAATACGGCACAAAATATCCTCAGAACTCCATATTTCGGGTTGCAAGGAAAGGGTATCTATTTGAAAATAATATGGTCCGCCCTGCTGAAGTCATCGTCTCAAAAAATCCGGTAGAGCAAAAAATGATCAAAAAAGGATTTTGGGATCGCCTCACAGGTCTGATAAAAAGGGAAAAACCGCAAGTTTCAGAGATGAATAAGAGAATGGATGAAATAGAGCGCGTTCAAAAAGAAAAAATAGATAAGATATCAATTGATTTGGAATCCCTGAGGACTTCTATCCGTGAACTTGAGACAAAAGCGAAACAAACATATGAATTAGAAGTAGAACGAAAGCAAAATATCGCAGAAATTTCAAATAAACAATTCATACAAAAAGAAAAATTCGATAAGATCCCATGGATATAAAATAAAAGAGGTCGACAAGAATGGATAAAAACATAATTGGTATTGATTTCGGCACAACGAACTCTAAAATGGCATATTTGCTGCTTGATGAGCCAACGATCATTGAGAACAATGAAGGAAAGAAGATAACGCCATCTATCGTTTATTTTAAAAATGAGGACGAAGCGGTAGTGGGTGAATTAGCAAAAAGGAACATGATCGTGTATCCTGAAAATACTGTCGTTTCAATAAAGAGAGAAATGGGAACTGACTTCAAGAAAAAGATAGGGCGCCATAAATTCCCGCCAGAATATATAGGCGCTCAAATATTCAAAAAACTTGCTGATGATGCAAAGATCAGGCTTGGTAAGACCTTTAATGATATCGTGGTATCGGTTCCGGCAAATTACTCAGATAGCCAGAGACAGTCTATCAAGGATGCGGCAGAGATCGCAGGTCTGAATGTTTTGAGAATGATAAATGAACCCACAGCAGCAGCGCTTGCATACGGGATAAGGGAAGACAGGGACAGGAAGGTTCTTGTATATGATTTTGGCGGAGGGACATTTGATGTATCCATATTATCCATTTCATCTGGATTCTTCGATGTGGACGCAAGCGCAGGCGAGCACAGGCTCGGCGGAGATGATATTGACACGCGAATCGTGGAATATTTGAGTAAAAAAGCGTATGAGCAGCTCGGGATCGATGTGAAAAAGGATCTTTCGCTCCTGGCAACCGTCCGTGAAACTTCTGAAGAGGCAAAAATCGCGCTATCTTGCAATGAAAGCACAATGATCAGCATTCCTTTTGCAGCAAGCAAAGCGCCTTTTAATACTATTCTGACGCGCATACAGCTTAACGGGATGATATCAGACCTCATCGAACGTACAAAAAAACCGATCGAACGGGCGCTGGATGATGCTTCGCTTGAGAAAAATGAGATCGATGACATTCTGCTTGTGGGCGGAACTACCCTGATCCCGGCTGTCTATGACTTTGTGACGCAGTATTTCGGGAAAGAACCTGTAAAAGGTCCCGACCCCTATGAGGCTGTCGCGCTGGGCGCCGCAGTTGCAGGTATGGAATATGGAAAAGAAAAATCAACCATAGCTAAGAACATAGAAATAAGCGATGTGATCTCAAGTTCCCTCGGAGTATTGATGGCTGATGACACAGTAAATAAGATACTGGAGCGCAACACCAAGATACCCATCGTAAGAACTGGAAATTACACCAATGTGGCAGATTTCACAAAAGAAGTTAAGATCGAGGTTTACCAGGGAGAAGGTGAGATGGCAAAAGACAATGAGCATCTTGGTGATTTCTTCATATCTGTTGAACCCATGCCTGCATTCCAGGATCGGGTCGATGTAAGTTTCGAAGTGGGAAAAGAATTCGGGATATTGAATGTTACGGCTGTGGAAAAGATATCAGGCAATCAGAGGTCGGTGAAAATGGAAGCCCGAAGCAGGCTTTCGAAAAAGGAAAAAAACAAATGGATGAAAAAATTGTTCGGTCAGGAAAGTATAGAAGTAAGTGTAACCAACATCTCAACCCGCGACGCTTTAACTCTCTACCTGAATCCGGGACAAACAGTAATGAATTTAAAAACAGAACTGGAACAAAAAGGTTTGATGTGTGGAACTGATAATATTTTCTTTGATGATATCGAGCTTAAGGATACTCAACGTATCTCTGAAGCAAAAATAACCGGGGGCAGCACTTTAGAAATAAGACAAAAATGAGTAAGCATAAGAAAAAATCACGGGAAGAAGGGCTTCATGAGGTCATAAAAGAGATTTCTATCGAAGACGATCCCTACTGGAAAGTAGGTGGGGTCCATATGGATGCCCACAGGGTCGGCAGGTTCCTTGACAAATTTGAGCACTTTGAGGAAAAGCATCCTGAATGGACGGATGAACTTCTTGGCGGGGCACCTACTTTCTATTGCGTCCTTGGCGTCCCGAAAGGAACCGGGAAAGATGAGGTTAAAAAGG
The DNA here is from genome assembly GCA_041479675.1 of Candidatus Methanoperedens sp. GTDB lineage: Archaea > Halobacteriota > Methanosarcinia > Methanosarcinales > Methanoperedenaceae > Methanoperedens. The sequence continues at coordinate 5,682 of JBGOYM010000051.1, read as the reverse complement.
CGTATGACTCAAAATTGACATTTTCTAGCTATCCCCAATATATTCTTGATGAAGCACTGGATGTCTTGAGCGATCCAAAGCTTCAAAAAGAGTACGATGAGCTGCTTTTTGTATTTGAGCAGATGACAAAGTGCATGCCTCCATGGGAAAAGAACGAGATGATCCGGATACATTCCCTTCGCATAAATGCGGAAAAAGAATTCGTCAGGATGAGACCTTTATTGCCTCGTTATAAAACATATATAGATTTTTATATAAACGGAATGCCTGATCTTTATGAGATAGCAGGACTTGATCATAATTCTTCAATCGAAGAAATAAAAAAGCCCTGCAATTCAGGTTCGGATTTATATAAGAAAATTTTTGAGATCCTTGGCAATACCACATCACGCGAAGAATACGATTTTGTGATGCGCTTTATGTTGAAATTCGGTGATAGATCAGAAATTGAAAAAAGGATGAACCGGAAAAAAAGATGGGAAGGTCTTGATAAGAACCTGTTTGAGAAGACCGTATTATTTGGGCTGTGTAATAGCGAAGAGATGGAAAAATTCAAAGTACGTCTTTATGAGATCCTAAAATCAAACCAGGATTGGTTGCAATATCTGCCTCCGAATAAGGAAACCTTTTTTTCAACCCTTGGTATTGATAAAAATTCGCTGCCCGATGATAAAAAAGAAATTGAAAAAGTTATACGCGAGAAATATAGAACACTTGAAAAAACTCCTAAGATCAACCTTGCTTATTCAGTGCTTAAGAATGCATCGCAGAGGGAAGATTATCTGTATCTCATGCAGAATGTTGATATATTGAACGCCACTCAAAAAATCTTCTCAGATGATGAACCCGTAGTTCCGCCTGAAAAAATGCGAAAAGGCAAGAAGAAGAAAAGTTCAAAACAGACAATGTCTTATGAACAGAAGACTATTGATGATCTTTTTATGGAGATCGTTGGAAATATGTTAAAAAAAATGAATAAGGGGCAAGGGAGGAGGTAATATTGCAGCTCTCACAAGCTTTATTTCCCCATACGAAAAATTATCCCCCAGCTTTTCCTTAATCGGCTTGAGGGTCTCTCCGCCCAATTCATGGATAGCGCTTGATATTACTTCGATCTTTTCTTTCTTGATGAACTTCTCGATATTGATATTTTCACCTGCAATTATCAATTTTTCAATATGACCATAGATTGTATTTAAAGACAAATTCCTTGTTAATGTTATCTCATCAAGATCCATATCCTGATCCAGCATTTCAAGGGTCACATACTCGCTTGACTGCTTTCTTACCGGCTGGCTGAATGAGCTCTGTCTCTCGCAAAACCTTCTGATCTCACCCATGAAAATGACGCCATATCTCTCAAGCTTCTTTTCTCCAACACCTGTTATCTTTCGAAAATTTTCTGGAGTGCACGGGCGCCGCATAGCCATTTGTTTCAGGCTGGCATCATTAAATATCATATATGGGGGATAATTCTCTGCATCAGCCAGTGTTTTCCTCAATGTCCGGAGAGCCTCGAACAATCCCCTGTCGCCGGTGTCCTGCTCTATTATCGCCGGTTTTTCAACAGCCTGTGGTTTTACAAGGAATATTTTTTCGTTCGTCACACCGCTCTTTGTCACTGACAACATATCCCTGCTCTTCTGGCACAATTTCAGGACAGGATATTCACCCTCCAGATTGAGATAGCCGCGACTGAGGAGTTCTCTTAAGAACCCGTGCCATGTTTTCTTTGGCAGGTTTTTCCCGGAGCCGTATGACTTCAATGTAGTGTGACCATTATGCAGGAGGCGGCTGCTCTTACTTCCGGTAAGCACATCTATGCAGTAGTTTATCCCGAACTTTTCGCCCAGTTCTTCGATACAGGAAAGGATGGTAAGTATCTCGCCTGTTGCCTCCATCTCATCCTTTGGCGTGAGGCAATTATCACAGCCGCTGCACTTTGTTTCTTTATAGTCCTCCCCAAAATATCCCAGGAGCAGCTTTCTCCGGCATACCGTTGTTTCACAAAAATTTATGATGTCGTTCAGCTTATTGTGCGCTATCTGCCTTTCTTTTTCATTTGTCATCTGGTTAATAAAATACTCTATCTTCTGCCTGTCGCCGTAGCTGTAGAAAAGCACGCAATCGCTCCTCAGCCCGTCCCTGCCAGCGCGTCCTGTTTCCTGGTAGTAGGCTTCAAGGTTTTTCGGGAGGTCATGATGTATCACAAAACGTATGTTGGGTTTATCTATGCCCATCCCGAAAGCGATGGTTGCGACAAGTATCTCCACATCATCTTTTATGAACTTATCCTGGTTCGTTGACCTTATGTTTGCAGACAAGCCTGCATGATATGGAAGCGCCCGAAAGCCTGTTGCTTTAAGGTTTTCTGCAAGGGATTCAACGCTTTTCCTGCTGTAACAGTAAATTATGCCTGATTCGCGGGGTTTTGTTTTTAAGAACTCTACTATCTGCCTGAATGCATCCTGCTTGGGTTTGACATAATAAACAAGGTTCTCCCTGTTGAAGCTGGCAATATATTTTTTACATTCCTTGAGTTCAAGCTGGTTTATGATGTCCTCCCTGACTTTCGTGGTCGCAGTGGCAGTAAGGGCTATTATCGGAACATCGGGAAAGGACGTGCCTATAATTTTTAACTGCCTGTATTCAGGTCTGAAATCATGCCCCCATTCTGAGATGCAATGAGCTTCATCGATGGCGAAGAGGCTAATTTTTAATCCTTTTAAGAATGAAAGGAATGAAGGAATTGTCAATCTTTCAGGCGCGATATAGAGCAGCCTGACCCTGTTCTGCAACAGGGCTGATTTAATTTTTAATATGTCTTCGTAATTCAATGAACTGTTGATATACTCAGCAGCGATGCCATTTGACCTTAGGCTGTCCACCTGGTTTTTCATCAGAGAAATGAGGGGCGAGATGACTATCGTCAGTCCCTCAAAAAGCAGGGATGGATACTGATAGCACAGGGACTTTCCGCCGCCTGTGGGCATGAGCACAAGTGTATCGTTCCCTTTCAATACGTCAAGTATAATATCCTCCTGGAGCTTCCTGAATTCGGAATAGCCGAAGTACCGCCTGAGGATTTCTTTATCAATAACTGCGGACGTGGTTTCTTTCTGAACCTGAGGTTTTGCTGGTTTCTCAATGGTTTTCAATTTTGGGCACAGGTCAAAAAGCCCTTCATCTTTTAACCCGCACCTGGTGGATGCTTCGCATGTGCTGCAAACCTGCATGAGAACTATTGACTATTTCAATCAGGATAACGGTTTGCATGAGGCTTTTCAAAAAACAAAAGCTTTTAGCCCTTCCAATGCGATATAAAGATAGTTTCATTGGTGGTTAACAGTAACATGAAAACCTTACTCATTTTCAATGGCAAATATCAAACCCAAAGCGGCGCGCTTCTGGTTCTGAGGAACACCATGGCATACCTTACGCTTGGCGCTCAGATAGGGTCTCTTCGCGATTTAAACAGGCTGGAAAAGATAATAGAAGAAAGCAAAGATGAGGTCATATTGCAGTACCCCGTCTATCCTGAGAATATCAAAAAAATAGAAAAATTCAAAAAATGTTGCGGTATGCCATGAATGAAAGGATAGGTTAAATCATGCTAAAAAACAACAACGTCAGAATGGTAAACGACCAATCCAGCATGAACGCATACATCAAATCAGTCTGCGACATCATGCTACTTGACGAAAAAGAGGAAGTCGAGGAGCTAAAGTGCCAGGCGGTCGGAAAGTCATTCACTCCCTCCCTCAAAGAACCATATAGATGGAGAGATTGGGGCAATCCCTATGGTAAAAAAAAAGCTCATCTCGCAAATATACGAAGGCTTATTATTAAAGATGGGTGAGAAAAACAATGATGTCAGAAAAATCATTACTCAAGCAACGAGAACCTCAACTCGTGACAATTTGTCACGGTTTGAAACTGCCATCCGCAGATGGTAAGAGTTACAAAACTGACTGCGCCAATACTGAATCCATGTTCCGGATAATCCAATCCATTCCATCCCCAAAAGCCGAGCCTTTCAAAAGATGGCTCGCTAAAGTCGGATACGTAAGGATACAGGGACTGATGAAATGAAAAAGATAGGAATAGCGGTGACAGACCCTGAAGACTGGACTGGGGTAGCACTCTGTGATTCAGTAACTCATTCTGGCATGCAGCCAGTAAAATTCAGCTTCAGCAATGTGACTTCTGATATCCCGTCAGGAAAAATATATGCTGGCAAGCTCGAGCTTACATCCCTTGATGCGATCATCGTAAGGGATATGGGACCGGCTGAGCAAAACGGCGCTGCGTTGAGGTTCGAAATCCTGTGCCAGTTGAGGGATAAAGGGGTCGCCGTCATCAATTCCCCTGAGGCGATAGCGCGGGCAGCAAACAAGTATGTATCAAGCTGCCTGTTCCAGAAGAACGGGATCCCCACGCCAGGGACAGTGGTGACAGGCGATGTGGAGGCGGCGCTTCGGGCGCTGTCTTCATTCGGACGCGCAGTTGTTAAGCCGGTTTTCGGGTACAAGGGGATCGGTGTGGAATGCGTGAAGAACGATCCGCGCGGGGAGGCGAAACTCAGGATGCTTCTTGAAAAGAACGGCATGCTCTACATGCAGGAGTTCATAAGGAATCCGGGAAGGGATATCAGGGTGTTCGTCGTGGACGGGGAGGTCAAAGGCTCGATATACAGGATAGCTCCGGCAGGAAGCTGGATAAACAACCTGAGCCAGGGGGGAAGGGCGCAGGCATGCGTATTGACGCACGAGCAGGAAAAGATCGCCCTGAAAGCCGCGCAGGTCACAGGCACGGTGTATGCCGGCGTTGATATCATCGAAGGGGACAGGGATTATGTGCTTGAGATAAACGGGACGCCATCGGGTAAGGGGATATTCGAGGCGTGCGGGGTGGATGTGACGATGGGGATCGCGGAATATGTATTCAATCTGGTATAGAGATTTTCATAGAAAGGTATATCGAATAGAAATTTTAATTACGCCCTCCATGATACCATTACTCGGAACCATACTGACATGCTTGCTTGCCTTCCTTGCAGGTATCTTTGAAGACAGCGAATCTAATGCCGGTTCAGCAAGCAACCCCAATTCGCAGGTGCAGCTTGCGCCCCAGATCGGGCACCGCCACAGGTATTTTAATAAAGCCATTTCAGGTGAACCGCCTGCAAATGCCCTGTGGGCTACAACTGCTGCAACAGTTGCGGTTTTGCTGGTGGCAAAATTTGAGGCTTTCAACCCTGTATATTCAGTGATCATTTCTTCAGTAATTGGCGCACTTGTTTCCACTCTTCTCCTTGGTCTTTATGGCATCTTCTCGCATATTTCAAGGATAGCCAGTATGAAGACGTTCAAACAAACCCTATACTGGGATGCATTATATTCTGCTCTTCCACTGGATCTTTCCTTCGGATTCCTGACCGCTTTTTCATTAACTCTTCTTTCATTCACGGCTGGAATGATGCTGAATAATCCATTCTCAGTTCCACTTATTGCTTTCATGCTTGGGATCACTATAGGCACAATCGGTTCTTCCACAGGCGATATTCACTACGGCGCTGAAAGGCTCTACCAGCATCATATATTCGGCTCAGGCATACCCATATCAAACCAGGGAGATATCGATGTCAAAGGAGAATATGGTTTTCGCAATTCGGTAGATACT
>JBGOYM010000050.1:0-10673 GCA_041479675.1 Candidatus Methanoperedens sp. | reverse complement strand
GCCTGTTTGTGTGCGCAGGGGTCAGCGGTCAGGTGGCGGAACACAGATTACACGGATTGGACGGATACGCACGGATTATGCTTTCGATGTTTTTTCCATCCTTTTTGCCCTCCGAACCACATCTTCAAGACTCATTTTCTTAGTAATGTCCCTGAGTTGAGCTGTTGCATTTCCTATCATCGGTGTTATTGCCTTAAGATATATGAGATATTCTTCTGCGCTGAGTTCTCTTTTCAGGATGTTGAATACCTTCTCCATTACTTTTGGGGTTTCTGCGGCGGCGGTATCTGGCATATTAAATATCATGTGGATCACCCATTGACTACCTCTACCGATCCAATCCTCAAAAAATCCTTATCAAAAGTTGCTATCTTCCTGATCTTTCTCATCTCCATGCAGGCAAGATTTGATGCATCGACAAAACTAAATCCGGTATTCTCCTGATTCGAAAAAATTTTCCATGTTCTCTCGAACACTTCGCTCGCTTTCATTATTTCGATCTCTTTGGCTTCAAGCAGGACATTTCCCACTTCCCTTGCTGACTCCAGACTTTTCCTGAGCGCAAGTACTGTTGTGACTTCCGAGAACACGAATTCTGAAATCACCCCGATTCCGTATTCCCCTGCATTGAGTTTTTGAAAGATGTTCACAGCCTTTTTGTGATTTATGTCATCTGCATTCTTATATGCGATGATCGCACTGGAATCCAGGAATATCAAGATAGCTCCTATTTATAAATCACTTCATCGATCTCTTCACTCAGATTTCGATACTGATAGCCAAAATGCTCAGGCTCGATATCGATTATGCTTCTCTTCTTTTTTTTCCTGAGTCCAAGCCATTCACTGATTGCCTTTGTAACAGCTTCCCCGATGGAGATACCCTCCTGTGCAGCCTTTGTTTTTAGCTTCTTATAAACGATAGGATCAATATTCCTGATAGTGGTGTCCATATGTAACACATGTGTTACCATAGGATATAAAATTTACCTGATTCTTGACCCCACAAAAATGGAGAGATATATTATTATTTATTTTATCTATACAATTAAATCCCGGCGCCGTGCAGTAGCGAGGTCTGCCCTGAAAGCCTGCCCCAGGCGCGCCGGGGTATCCGGAAGGGGTGCGCCTGCGCCTGTTTGCGTGCGCAGGGGTCAGCGGTCGCGGGACGGAACACGGATTACATGGATCGGACGGATACGCACGGAATTTTTATTACTTCATACTCCTTTTTAACAAATAATAACAGTTAAGTTTTTAAAGTCTAAATTCTATACAACGCATTCCAAATAGAGGAGGAAAATTATGAGAGTGGCAATTTGCCTGATTATCCTATTGATGTTGACCGCACCAGTTTATGCTTCAGACTGGATGATGTTTAAAAAAGATGAATCACATTCTGGTCTCACTACTGATACTGTAAAACCACCTCTTGTCCTTAAATGGACTACCAATCTGGGATTTGATACTGATTCATCTCCTGTAATAGTAAATGACGTTTTATATATTGGATCGAATAATGGGATACATGCGATTGACGCTAAGTCCGGAAAAAAGATATGGACGACTCCAATAAACGGTTTTGTAAAAGCGGTTCCGGCAGTGGTTGATGGAACTTTGTATATTGGACCGGATGATAAACGATTCTATGCAATTGACACAAAGGATGGTTCTATTAAATGGACATTCAAGAATTCTATTGATGGTTATCTATCATCTCCTGTAGTAGTGAACAATTTAGTTTATGTGGGTTCAAAAGACGGGAACTTGTATGCTATTAATATCAAGACAGGCGAACTGGCATGGATATATTCAACTGGAAGGGATATTGATTCATCTCCAGCAGTTGTGGACGGGACTGTATATTTTGGAAACGATGATAGTAATGTATTTGCATTAGATGCAATAAGTGGCAGTAAGAAATGGAGTTATGACTCGGGTTCAAGTCCCATTAAATCCTCTCCAACGGTTTCTAATGGGATCGTGTATATCGGTTCAAACAATGGGAATATTTATGCCCTCAATGCAGGAAATGGTGCTGTAAAATGGACGTACACGACCGGAAATAATGTCGAGACGTCACCTTCTATCAAAAATGGCATAGTGTTTGCAGGTTCAAAAGATGGTTATTTTTATGCATTGGATTCTGAAACTGGAAAGTTAATATGGAAGTTCCAGACAGCCGGGTTTGTCTATTCGTCATCAGCTGTTATTTCAAATGATGTTGTTTATTTTGGCTCGAGAAATAATATGATGTACGCCCTGGATTCAAAAACTGGGGAACGTTTATGGAGAAATTCAACAGGAACAAAGGATAAGGATGACATAACGAACCCTGCGATTTCTGGTGATACGCTATATTTTGCAACCCATAGCGGTTTGATTTCCGCATTTACATCTGAAGGAACTGGCCAGACAGCTCCGGCATCAACGCAAGTTGGTCCAAAAGCAACTACTGTATCAACACCAATCCAGACGAATCAACCATCTGGAGCACAAAAGACACCTGGATTTGAATATGCTGGAATAATCTTCTTGATAACGGTTTTTATTAGAAAGAGGTTCTTTTAGATTTTAATCCAAATAAAATATAATAAACAATTAATCGCACCAGGCAATGATGTTTCAACCGCAAATGTGTATTTTTCGGATTCATCATATTTTATTCAATCACAACAATTAAAACCCGGCGCCGTGCAGTAGCGGCGATCATCTGCCCTGATAGCCTGGGTATCTGGAAGGGCTGCGCCTGTTTGTGTGCACAGGGGTCAGCGGTCAGGTGGCAGAACATGGATGCACACGGATCGGACGGATACGCACGGATTCTCATTTTATAAGATACTGCGCTATGTATTTACCAAATTGTTCAAGATCTTCAATATTATTCTGCAAGTAATAGTAGAGCTTCCCGATATCTATTTTTGCGTACATATGGACGAGTATATTTCCGTGAGTTTTGCATCACTTAAACTTTTCGGTATCGACTTCTGGAAGTATTTTATGATCTGCCATACCGAAAACTTCGATCAAAGTCCTTGTCTCTTTATTAAGTCCACTTAACTTTCTGTGAACCTGTATCCCATCATCCTTTCCAACGACTATATGTACTGCTTTTAGCCGTTCCAGTGTTTTCATTGCTTCCTCAATGCTTACATCAAGCCCACTATTATTGATCTTCATTTTCAATATCGAGCGGAGTTGAAAAGCCGTTGAACAAACAAAAATATTACCCAGGACATGCTCTTTCGTTCTGACATACTGAGGATGTAGCCCAAGCACACTTTTCAGAGTTCTTATTGCCTTCTCTATCTGATCTCTCGTTCTGTAAGACTCAATTACCTCTTTCTCATTGAGGTCAAATTCCGTAGTCACAAAAACCTGGTATCCATCATATTTATCCAGTTCATCCACTGCTTTCGTTCTCTCGATGGTAAAGCTGAATCCATTTCTTTTGCCTTTCGCAGCAAGGTATCTTGTAACTTTATACTTCTTTTTTATATGTCCTACTTTTTCATCCCTTTCCTTTCGGGATTTGATATCACCTTTCTCCACAGACTTAAGAACTAACCTGAGTTCATCCTCTGCCTTGCTAATTCTTGATTCTCTCCCTTTCTTATTTGTCTGTGCAACAGAGGCATTCCACCCCACCACATATTTTCTTCGTCCTTTAATAATAGAAGTAGCTACCTCGTTATTACCAGTATTCATCCATTCATCTCTTGGGATTTTTATCTCTTCCAGAAACTTTGTGGACTTTATCTTCGCCCTGAGAGCTACCAGATAACGTTCTTTTTTGCGATCCATGTATTTGAGGTTCTCCCATGTAGCCATTCCTCTATCGACAACCCTTGGAGCATCGAGCCCAAACTCGTTTTTCAGACATCTATCCATTGGCTTCAGACTTTTTGCATCAGTTCGATTTCCTGGCCATACTTTATGAGTAACGACTATGCCTTTTTGATCTACTACAAAAGCAACTACTATCTGAAGTTTGTCTTTAGTATGACCTCTTGGATGACCGAACTCTGCAAGCACACACTCTTCACCTTCAAAATAAGTAGAAGTGGTATCTATATCAAGCCTCTCGCATTCGTAACCATAAACGTGCCTTATATTTTCATAAAGAGAAACCTGCATCGGAATCGTATTTTCTGGCTGGAGGTAGTTCAGAGCCCTGATAGCTACATTATAAGTAAGTTCTTCTGGTTGCAGTTTGAGGAAAAAAGGCAAATAACTTCTTGAATACCACTCTGAAACTTGAAAATAGCTGCAGGGATCGCAATTCCGGGCTATTGCCATTATTTCTACGATCTTCCCAAGTTCATGGCCTCCACCCTTGTAACCATATCGATTGACAGTGTTAATGAAGTCTATCTCTTCACAGACCTTGTGCAGTGCCAATTCTTGCCCATAACCAAAGACATCTCCTATCTCAAATGTAGATATTGGAGACGGAAAAGAGTAACCGATAGAGTATAAGAGATCGTGGAATTTCTTTAGGAGATCACTTTCTCCGATTGCAGAAATTTTATTCTCAAGTTCAAGACGCTGTGTTTCAGTTAAATTATCCAGTCTACCAAGTTTGAGCAAATACTCTTGAAAAACCTTGTTTTCCCTACAAAATATTGACCGCATTACGGCAGCCTATTGAACCGTTGGAAAAGAGAAAAATTGTGAAGATTAAGTATTTAAGGTGATAAACTCACGTCTAAACAAACTATTATTATTCAAATCTACAACAATGATTTTGCGCGGTAGGTTTTTATTGCCGTGCCCTTATATTCCCATACTCAAATGCATCCTCCGCTGATGCCTCAGACTTTAGCGAAGTGGAGTCCGAGGTAGTGACACATGCCTTGAAACATTAGAGAGAAAGACTAAACAACAGGACACCTGAAGCAGACGCTAAAAAACGAAATAATACGCGTCGTGTCCTCCCGGATGAAAATCCCTCCATGCTGATCTGCTTCGCAGAAGAACCCGGTAGTCATCCTCGAACCTGCATCCGCGCGGCCATGAGTGTATGCTCCATCAATATCGCTATCGTCATCGGTCCCACACCTCCGGGCACGGGAGATATCAGTTTCACCTTTGGCAGCACGTCATCAAAGTCCACATCCCCGTAAACTTTCTCATCCTGCCATGTGATGCCAACATCGAACACGATAGCGCCCTGCTTCACATGATCGGCTTTTATCAGCCCGCGCACACCTGTAGCGACGATGAGGATATCTGCTTTTGTTGTCTGGCTCATTAGGTCTTTTGTGAAAATATGGCATATCCTGACTGTTGCATTGCGGTTCAGGAGCATCACAGCAGCCGGTTTTCCAACCACGTTGCTGTGTCCAACAACTACAACTTCCTTTCCCTGGGGATCGATATTGAACTCCTCGAGCGCTCTGACAATGCCTTTTGGGGTGCATGGCACAAAACCCTCGCGACCGATAAGCATTTTTCCCATGTTTAGCGGATTGAAACCATCCACGTCCTTTTCCGGAGAGATCCGCATCATCACTTCGCGTTCATCGATGTGTTTTGGAAGTGGAAGCTGCACAAGTATTCCGTGGATTTCCGGTCTGCTGTTCAGCATTTCGATAAGCCTGATTATTTCTTCCTGTTCTGTTTCTGCCGGGAATTTGTGATCTTCTGATGCGATTCCAACGCGCTTGCATGCCCAGTGCTTGAGCTTTACATATAATTTTGACGGAGGATGCTCGCCAACAAGTATCGTAGCAAGCGCGGGTTTGAAACCTGTTTCTTTGACGAACTGTTCTACATCTTTCTTGACACCTGCTTCAATGTTCTGCGCTATCTTCCTGCAATCAATAACGCGCGGGTCAGTGACCTCTGGAAGCGGCTCCATCAAATGACCTCACTCGTATGGTATAGGGAACTGGTTGCACAGTTCAAGGATATCTCTCTTTACTTCTTTTATCCTGCTTGCATCGTTCATGTTCTTAATGGTCACATCAATAGCATCTGCAATGATGACCATCTCTTTTTCTTTCATGCCTCTTGTTGTCGCGGCAGGAGTTCCAATGCGGATACCGCTTGTGATGAACGGGCTTCGCGTTTCAAAAGGTATGGTGTTCTTGTTCAGAATGATCCCTGCCTCGCCAAGCTTTGCCTCTGCGTCCTTGCCTGTGATATTCTGGGGCGTAAGATCAACGAGCATAAGGTGGTTATCCGTGCCGCCGGAGACGACCTCATTTCCCCTTATAGCAAGTTCGTTCGCGATCTTTTTTGCATTTTTCACAATCTGTGTCTGGTAATCGATAAAATCCCTGCTCATTGCTTCCTTGAAAGCCACAGCCTTTGCTGCTATTACATGCATGAGAGGTCCGCCCTGCATTCCGGGAAATACCGACTTGTCGATCTCTTTGGCATATTCTTCCCTGCACATTATCATGCCGCCGCGCGGACCCCTCAGGGTCTTGTGCGTGGTGGTCGTGACAAAATCAGCATATGGTACAGGGTCGCAGTGGATCTTTGCCACCACCATTCCTGCAATATGCGCGATATCTGCCACAAGCAGTGCCCCAACCTCGTCAGCTATCTCGCGAAACCGTTTGAAATCTAGCTCTCGCGGGTATGCGCTTGCGCCTGAGACGATAAGTTTTGGCTTATGTTTTTTGGCAAGCTCCATGAGAGAACCATAATCAATGGTCTTTGTCTCCTTTGAAACACCATACGGTACGATATTGAACAGTTTTCCTGAAAAATTAACGGGGCTGCCGTGTGAAAGATGCCCCCCATGCGACAGGTCCATGCTCATTATGGTATCCCCGTACTTGAGCATGGCAAGATATACAGCCATGTTCGCCTGTGAGCCTGAATGGGGCTGGACATTGACATGCTCTGCCCCGAAGAGCTTCTTTGCACGCTCTATTGCCAGGTTCTCAGCCATGTCCACGAATTCGCATCCACCGTAATACCTTTTGCCGGGATAGCCTTCAGCATACTTATTCGTCATTACAGAACCCTGCGCCTGGAGCACTGCGCGGCTTGCGTAGTTCTCAGAAGCGATCAGATTCAGTTTGTTCCTCTGTCTCTCGACTTCATGTCGCATTATTTCGTAAATTTCAGGGTCGATCGTCTTTAATGACATAATTATTCCTTTTCTTATGAGTGTAATATTTTCACTTTTCGTCCTTCTATCCTGAGGCGATTTTCGACAAACAATTTCACAGCTTCGGGATAAATCTTGTGCTCCTGTTCAAGTATCCTGTCAGCAAGCGTCTCATCAGTGTCATCCTCCTTCACCTCAACGCAGCGCTGCAGGATTATCGCGCCGCCGTCAAGGGTCTCGTCCACGAAATGAACTGTGCATCCAGCTACTTTCACTCCATACTCAAATGCCTGCTTCTGTGCATGGAGCCCTGGAAAAGCAGGAAGAAGCGCGGGATGAATGTTGAGTATGCGGTCTTTATATGCTGACAGCAGTGTTTTTCCGAGTATTTTCATATACCCTGCTAAAAGAATGAGTTCTGCGTTGTGTTTTTTTAGAACAGCCAGAACCTGTTTTTCATACAATTCTTTTGAAGAATATTTTTCAGGTTCCACAAAAACAGCCTCTATTCCGTGTTTTTTTGCTCGCAGAAGTGCATATGCATTTTCAATGTCGCTTATAACAACAGAAATTCGTGCCTTAAGGTATCCATTTTCAATGCTGTCTATCATTGCCTGAAGGTTCGAGCCTCTTCCAGAAACAAGCACTGCTATATTCATCACGGGAGGCTCTAATGCTTCCTGGAATATAATAGGTTTTGGTTTACTTCGTTCTATAGAATTGTATTAAAAGATCGTTTGTGCTTTTTATCTGCGCTTTTGCCATCCCCACAGGGCAATCTGCTTGATGTTTTTCTCCACAGTTTAAGCAAGCGTTTTGAATAGCACGTGAAAAATCGATTTTGAATGATGGTGTATGTACCGTCAAACTATTCACCTCTCTTAACACTACTGCATTAACAGGAATAAAGCTTTTGTTTTGCAAGTTTTTGCCATTACCGTAACAAATCCATAAGCTTTAAATATACTTCTTGATTATTAAGATTTTATCCATTTTGTTTACGAGTGCTCACAGTGCCCGCCGGGAAAAAGGAAAGCTCAGAAAATAATCCGGATCAATGACGGCAACTCAAATTCAAATACAAGGGACGATCTGATAAAGAACTTCCTCTAAAGAAAATCGGCTATTTTTTTCTCGACTCTGCAACTTTATTCAAGTCCTCAACAAGTGCGTCCACATTGATCCCATGTGCCATTGCGCCTTCTTCGATACTCTCAAACGCTGATACGTGGCATCCCACGCAGTGGAGACCGTGTTTCATGAATACCATTACTGATTCCGGATATTTTGTTACTACATCTTCTATTGTGTTGTCTTTTGTTATTGTCATTATTTCTTCATGGTTTTTCCCGCACATAAAAGTTCTGTCCAGAAAGTTCTTTTAATGGTGCGTCCCTTCAACCACTTTCATGCCTTTTCTGGTTATCTTGTTTATTTATTTTATTTCCCAATGCTCTTCCAGATGTTATATATGAACATGAATATTGAAGCGCGAGATATACAAGGCTTGTCTTGATAAAAATACAAGAAAATCAACATCAATATTTAACAGGGTGTAGAAGGAATAGCTATACTTAGAGATAGATAGATTATACACTAAAAATATGAAAATAGAATCACTCAGAAAAAAAGTCCAAGAAACAACAAAAAAAGAGCTAATAAAAGACGCCATAAGAGCACGTAAATTCACCGGACTCTCCACTCTCCGTCAGGGGATGGAACTGATCGATTTCGCATTGAAGGCAAGGAAGATTCGGTTTGAGAAAGATTGAGGATATTCTAAAACTTGTAAGCGAGTTCCTGAACGAGAATGGTATAGAATACGTAATCGTCGGCGGGATGACAGTTCTATTCTACGGTAATCCAAGAACGACGATGGATATTGATTATGTCATTCAAATTGCTGATAAGGATATTCCAGTGCTGGTGACATTCCTCCAGGAAAACGGTTTCTATGCGGATGAATATGACATGCGATTGGCGCTTGAAGAGAAATCCCACTGCACAGTTGAAGACAAGGGAACGATGTTCAGGCTGGATATCAAGGGTATATATGGTGAGATGGATGAGAGGGCGCTCAGGAATAGGAAAAAAGTAAAAATCGATAACTCTGTGATTTTCATTGCCTCTCCAGAGGACACTATCGCAAACAAACTGCTCTTCTCACGAGAGCAGGATATCAAGGATGCTCTGGGAATATATACAAGACAGTATGATTCTCTGAACATGGACTATCTGGAGAGCATCTGCAAAAAAATCAGGGTATATGATGCCCTTCTTGATTTAAGAAAGATGTTTGAAAAGTATAAAGGAAAATAGTCCGACAATATAATCATGTCCATCACTATCAAGATCGCCCACCTCTCGACCGTCTATCACACCTCCTTTATCCTCATGGGCACTGACTGGCTCGAAAGAGCAGGCATCAGCGCAGACTGGAAGCTCTTTGCCTCAGGTCCCGACATTGTAAAAGCATTTGAGAATGAGGAAATCGATATTGGATATATCGGTCTTCCCCCTGCCATCATCGGCATCGACCTGGGCATACCTATCATATGCGTTGCAGGAGGGCATGTTGAGGGGACTGTGATGATCGCTCGGCAAGAATTCGGGACGCTTGATGAACTCAAAAATATTAATGCAGTGCTTGCTCAGTTCAAGGGAAAGGTCATCGGCTCACCGCCAAAAGGCTCTATTCACGATGTCATTATCAATAATGCCATTGAGGAAGCGGGTTTTGACATAAGGGTCAAGAACTTCCCATGGACAGACTTTGTGCTTGAAGCGCTGGTTGATGGGGATATTGATGCCGCGGTCGGGACACCCTCCCTTGCTGTGGCGGCGGCGCGCGCAAACGGTGCGAGGATCGTCATTCCTCCAGATGCCCTGTGGCCCAGCAACCCGAGCTACGGGATAGTCGTAAGAAAGGAATTGCTGGATTATCCTGATATGATCACTCGTTTTCTGGAACTGCATGAAAAAGCCAGTAATTTCATCAGGGAAAAACCAGGGGATGCTGCAAGGATCGTCTCCGGGCTGACTGGCATCATAGATGAGGATTTCGTCATGGAAGCATACCGTGTATCGCCGAAATACTGTGCTTCCCTCTCCCAGGATTTCGTGGATTCCACGATGGCTTTCATACCCGTGCTTCGCAGGTTGAGATATATCTCAAGGAACCTGTCCGAAAGCGAGATTTTTAAGCGTGCTTTTATTGATAATGTCCATAAAGGGCCTTCGCATTATCACCGATTTTCGAACGCCCTTAAATCGTCATAATTCTATATAGCTTTTTCAGGATTCTTATCCAATTTTTTTTTGTAATCACTATCAGCTGAGAGTATTCAGTTCATAATAATAGGGTGCATTAATGTCCAATATATTTTAGTTATTTTTGATGTTAAAATTGAAAATAACTCAATAATTCCCAAAACATTGGTATAAAAAGCCTGATTTATAGGCATATTTCTCATTTTCTTCATAATTAACACCGATTTTCGTAAGTGCCTAAATCGTCATAATTCTATGTAGGTTTTCCAGGGTTTTTGGCTCTTTTTTTATATAAACCAGTGTCGGCTGTTAGTATCAATCTTCTGATAATATGG
>JBGOYM010000049.1:0-10821 GCA_041479675.1 Candidatus Methanoperedens sp. | reverse complement strand
GCATTTCTTGATTTTTGATCAGTGGGTAAACCAGGGGCTCCTTTTGAAGCAGCAAGAACATGAATCAAGACAGGATTGGATTTTATCTCCTGGATATTTCCTTCGCTATCAGCATAGGTGACTGTAACCGGGTCAAGAGTGAAGTCGCCGATCTTTTTTGCTTTGATGCTATATCGGATTTCGTGGGATTCACCGTGACGGATAATATCGTATTTTTTTTGATAAGGAAAATCACCTGTTGAAAGATCAAAACGAGGATGCATTGAATCTGATATTGTAATATCTGTGATATCTGTATCCAAATAGTTCTTAATGAAAAAGATGATCGCAGTCTCTTCAGATTGTTTTATTGAATATGAAGAGGCATATTTCTTTAAAAAAAGCGAAGATTCAATTGTGGGTTCTGGTGATACGTATTTACGAACCCTTGTCCAATCCACAATCAATTTGTCTTTATTTGGACTCTTTGGAAGTTTGATGAACTGAACATATAGCGGACTGACTGGAATATTGCTTTTATATGATGCCACAGTTAAATATGAACGTTGGAAAATGGTTTCGTCATCTTTCCACTTAATGGTATAAATTTGCTCGCTTGTTTTCGTTTCAATATCAGAAACGGATAAAGTGCCTTGAGAATTTGTCACAACATGATGGCGTGAAGATTGAGCTGCAAATCCAATAATGGGGAGACTATAATCAAATCCCTGGACTCTTCCACCAAAGACTATCCCTTCTCCCGTATCAGTTGTCTGTGGTAGCGTAAGTTTTGCCTCGAATATTGCAGGTGGTGAGAAAGTATTGATATTTCTAACCAATACTGGATATTCTAAGGTCAATTTACCTTCATTAATATCAATCAATTTTCCTGAAATCGAGTGGTTTTCCCATTCTTCAACTTTCCATTTTTTTGAATCCAGGTTAGTTCCATCAAAATCATCAAAAAATTCAAACGTCGCATCTCCGTTACTTGAGCTTTTTGCATTTGGATTTCCGTAATACATTCTAATTCTGGCATCCCCATTAGCCGGGATGTTCGGCACTTTTACCCAGACCATTCCGATCTTTGCAGCCAGATCCCGGCCCTCCATCCAGTAGCTCAACTCCTTGCCATTGGCATCTGTGAACCTGATATCAGCGCCGCTGCTCTGTGCTTCTTCGGGGAAATCGTTGGCTTTCAGTTCGATCAATATTTGATAATCTATCAGTGAAGTGCCGGAATTTTCCATGATATTTATCTCGCGCTGGTATTTCCATGTCCCGCCGCCTGAGTTCGATAGACTCACGGCGGCGCCCGTGCCTGTGAGGATCATGAGAGCCAGGGCAGCAATCATAATTATTTTTATTCCACCCGAATTTTTCATATATTTCATCTGTTGAATTGAAATCATCATGATGAGAGCCCTGATATTAATGGATCGCCTTTTTTGCTGCCATCCTGCCCAATTTTACTACAAGGTTTGCACCCGGGATTAATGTGCCTGCAGCATCAGCACTGAAATCAAAGAATGTGTTATTTTCTAACACTTTCGTAACCTGTTTCTTTATGGCACCGTCCTCAAATTTTGCCTCACCTGTCAACGCGTCGAATTCGACCACCTTTTTTTTATTCTTGTCTTTCCATAAATACTCAATTGCATATACTGGACGATAGAAAAGCGTAACCTCGCTGATATAGATATTTTCTTCGTGGATAGCATCAGCCTGTATAGTTTTTATTAGCTGTAATACCATTTTGCGGACAACAAACGAACTGAGGATTTCAGGCGGTACGACAATAGTTCCTTCGTTATTTAGTGCTGCAATATCTGGAACTTCAGATTTAGGAAAATTCAAATATTTCTTGAAATCCACTTCATTCCCATTCATTGCATCGACTATTAATTCACGCTTGAACTCTTCAGTACAATGATTAACAGCCTCTAATTCAAACGAGTTGTTGATATCACCCATCACCAAATATTTGTTATCATGAACTGTCACCGCATGTACTTTAGGTGCAACTTCGACACGATATTTATGACGTCTATCATATACATATCGTGACGATGCAACCAAAAACCAGAAAGGTTCAAAGCGTTTCTGGAACGTTGTAATTTTTATATCTTCTGGTTGGACCCGCTGTATTAATTTGGCTATAACGCCGAATGCCTCATTGCGTTTTGCCATAGCTTTCTCTCGAATCTGTTCAGCCGAATACCTGGCATGCAACGCCATGATACGTTCTTCCCCAACATTTAGTTCCATATACACCTCGGTATTAAATTTCGATTCATTCCATCAAAACCTCTTTCGGATGTATATAGCCATGAATAATACTCCGATAATTGCTATTCCTCCTCCAAATCCCGGCGCTTTCACAGGTACGTCAGCCGACCCGGCAGGCGCATTTTGACCCCGTTCTTTCCTCACCTTTATCGGCAGATTCAAGGAATAATCCTCCCATTTTTCTGTTTCAATACCGAAATAATATACGACTCTTCCACCTACATTGAAATCTCCTGGCTGGTTCACTTTTATCCTGATTTCAATATCCCTTCCCTTGCCCGGTTCAATTTCATACGCAGCAGTAAATTGACCGGCTCCAGACTGAACGAACTCCGATGATGTGACACTCATTCCCGATACAGGTATTATTATAGCTTGCAATTTCAATACTGGTTTTGTAATAATGTTCACCGCAGAAAGTTTCAACAGGATTTCCTCTCCCACTTCAACATCTGTTTTTTCACTGATGAAGCTTATGCTTGGAGATAATGTCTTAATGGATTCTAATTGCTTTGACAAAAAAGAAGTGCTACCTGCCGCAATGTTAATTGTTTGCTGCCAATCCTTATAATCTGGAAGTGTAACATTAAGCATATGAGAACCAGGGATTATCTGGCTTAATGTTGATGGTGTTTTCCCCTGATACACACCATCAATATATATACTGGCGCCTGATGGTGAAGAAGATATGGAAATTGATCCTGTCATAGGTGATGACGTGGGTTTTGCTGTTGTTGTTTTCGGAGTTACATAAGTGACTGATGGTGTGATTTTTTGAGTAACAGCGGTGGGTGTTGCCGCTGGTGTGACTGTGGATATTGGAGTTGAGGTGATTGTCGGTGTCTGGATTGGAGTGGGGGTAGTTGTGGTTGGAGAAGTTGGTGTACTTGTCGATGCAGGGGTACTGCTTATCCCGTAAATACCAAGATAAATGTTATAGTTGCCTGTGCGTGTTCCATCCCAGCCGTCATAAATTAATATTGTAAAAGTCCCACCTGACAGTAATTTATAGGATATCTCACCTGTTGTCGAACCATGGGTTTCCTGGAGTTTTGATCCATCAGGGCCGTATAATCTGATGCCTGGATATAAAGTGTCTGAAGTTTTTGTGGCTCTAATGACTATATTATCGTTGCTGCTGCCAGTGAATGTATATGCGTCCATTTCTGCAGCTAATAATATTGAGCTTAAAAGAGTATCACCAAAAGTGATTGGAGATGCACTTCCGGGACTATTGGGTCTCTGGAGATGGATGTTATAGTTACCTGTGCGTGTTCCATCCCAACCATCATAGATCAATATCGTATAGGTTCCGCTTGAGGTTAATTTATAGGATATCTCACCTGTTGTCGAACCATGGGTTTCCTGGAGTTTTGTTCCCTCTGGGCTCATTAATCTTATCCCTGGATATAAATTGCCTGATGTTTTACTTGCCCTGATGATGATATAATCATTTGAATTTGCTGAGAAAACATATGCGTCCATTTCTGCGGCGGATAATATAGAATCTGAAAGTGTTAGACCGAAATCGATTGAAGTTGATCCTGAAGCACCTGATAACAAAGTAGACAGTAAAAACACGGCAATTATCAGTACTTGTGTCATTTTCTTCAGTATCCAATTGATTGAATATCTGTTTTTCATAATCAATCACCTCGCCAGTCCATCGATTTTTTCTGAAGCTCAAGTGACGTACACTGATCTCCAAAATCCCGCAATAAACCAGCCAAATCAACACCTGATAATCGATACATGTAATCCCTGAGTTTTCTTTTAATGCTTATCTCGCGCTGGTATTTCCATGTCCCGCCGCCTGAGTTCGAAAGGCTCACGGCGGCGCCTGTGCTTGCAAGAATGATGAGAGCCAGCGCCGCAATCATAATTATTTTTATTCCGCCCAAATTTTTCATATTCTTTTCCTCCTATCACCTATCATTATAAATCACTATCAAAAGTCCTCATTCCAATATTTTCAAGAAACTGTTTTGGCGTCAAAGCCATCACAACGTCTTGATCTGTGAAATGCCTGTCTTTAACAATTATTGAAGCCACTTTCTCTTCAGCAGCAATAACAAGATGATGCAAGTCTTTTTCAACAATATGTTTTTGATATTGTTCTTTCTTGCCTTTATGCTGTTCATAATTGATAACTTCAAAGAATGGATTAAGAGAGACCGATTTCATGAAAAAATAACATCTTCTGTCAGCATCATTTATAATTTCAGTCTTATTGGCATACAAATTCTCAGCTATCAGTATTTCCATTATTTTCTTTATTAGTTTTATCGCGCTGGTATTTCCATGTCCCGCCGCCTGAGTTCGAATCCATATTCCACATTTTTTTCCATCTGATAATCCTCAATTAACTCAAATACTACATTCGTCCCAACTTGAAAAGTCCGCAGGAGTCATCTACATCGCTATCATCCTATTTCTTCTGCGAAAATCCAATTAGTTAATAGTGTAAAACGATAGAAAAATATATACATATAGTATTAGATATAACCGATTATGCTAAATATTGATAACGCTATTAAATCATATTATAACGAGGATAAGATAAAATGGAATTCAAAGTCGAACCGCTCCAAATCAAAGCAGGCAGGTATAAAGTAGCACTTAATACACAGGACGCCAAGGAACTCGGCGTCCGAGGCGGCGACCGTGTGCAGTTAAAAAACCACAGCTATCTCACGGCAATAGTTGAAACTGGGGATATTATCTCAAAAGGTACTGTGGGAGTGTATCAGGAATGCTGTGAAAAACTGGGAAAAGTATGCCCTCTGATGATAAATATCATTCCCGCATCAAGACCGAGTTCCATCGGTTTTATAAAAAAAATGATGGACCACCAGAAGCTTACACAGGAAGAGATATTTCAAATAGTACAGGATATTGTCAGGGAAAATCTTACTGACGTCGAACTGTCAGCATTCGTTACCACTTCTTATATTTATGGCTTGACTGCCGATGAAATTGAATGGCTTACGAGAGCCATGATCGACACAGGTGAGAAGATCGAGTTCGATACACATCCCATAATGGATAAGCACAGCATTGGCGGAGTGCCGGGGAATAAAATATCGCTGCTCGTGGTACCCATAGTAGCAGCAAACGGTCTTCTCATACCCAAGACAAGCTCGAGGGCAATAACGGGTGCTGCAGGCACGGCTGATTTGATGGAAGTACTCGCGCCAGTTGAATTCTCAACCGATGAGATAAAATCCATTACAGAGAAGGTCGGCGGTATAATAGCATGGGGAGGAGCCACGAATATAGCGCCTGCTGATGATAAGTTGATTCGCGCAGAATATCCTCTTTCAATAGACCCGCGCTGCCAGATGCTTGCATCCATAATGGCAAAAAAAGGCGCTGTTGGAGCGGATTGTGTTGTGATAGACATCCCCATAGGCAGCGGGACCAAAGTTCCTACAATAGAAGAAGGAAAAAAATTGGCAAGAGACTTAATTGAACTGGGCGAGCGGCTGGGTATGAGGGTGGAGTGCGCCATGACCTATGGCGCCTCGCCTGTCGGCAGGACAGTGGGTCCTGCCGCTGAGGTAAAGGAAGCGATAAAAGTATTGGAAACTATGGAGGGACCGAACAGCCTTATTGAAAAAAGCACAGCTCTTGCTGGAATTTTGCTTGAGATGGGAGGTGCCGCAGCCAGAGGGCAGGGAAAGGAGACGGCGATGGAGACGCTGCGGTCTGGCAAAGCATTCACTAAATTAAAAGAGATTATCGAAGCACAGGGTGGGAATCCGAATATAACACATACCGATATTAAGGTTGGAGAAAATAGGGCTGATTTTGCCTCTCCGGCGGATGGGTATGTAATTGAATTCGATAACAAGCGCATAGTCGAGATTGCAAGGATTGCGGGTGCACCCATCGATAAGGGAGCAGGTGTCTGGATCCACAGGAAAAAAGGCGAGACTGTCAATAAAGGGGATCCCCTCATCACTATTTTTGCTGATAAGAGCTGGAAGCTCACCAATGCTTTGAAAAGCGCGGAGAAGGATTATCCCATAATCGTGGAAGGCATGCTTCTTGAGCGGGTGCAGACGTTCAGGGTATTATAGGTTCACTTCACAAACTGATCAAACTTGAAAGAATAGAAGAATATCGGTTCTCCATCAGGCACATCATTCCAGAGGTTCCTGTCCACGCACCCTTCCCCAAGTTCCCTGACAAGACCTTCATAGGTGACAGCAGCGATTTTTTCGATGTTTATCGCCATGTTCTCAAGACGCCCGCTGTCTGAGTTCCTTACCCTGTACACACCTTTATTGTAGAATCTAGAAGATATGAGCGTGCTCTTACCATGTTCGAGAGTCTCTTTTATTTTATACTCATCAAGATCAAGGATATTGCCCAGCCTCTCGATTTCCAGTTTAAATGTCATTATTGTTGAGTTCAACCCGATCCCTGTCGAATATGTAGTTGCGTGTATTTAATAGTTATTTATCGTGAAGCTTTATTTCAATCTCCATTAATTCTTCAGCAAGCCTTACGTTCTCGAATATGCTTTTTGCATCAAGCAGCAGCGGCTCTATATTTTCCGAGTACCTTGAACTGAAGTGTGTAAGTATCAACTGCAAAACATTTGCCTTTTTTGCAAGTTGAGCAGCCTCAGCAGTGGTCGAATGTTTTGTCTCGATCGCCCAGTCACGAAGCTCGTCCGCGAGCGTCCCATCATGGATAAGGAGATCGGCGCCGACGCTTTCCCTTGCTATTGAGTCGCATGGTCGCGTATCCCCGCTGTACACCACTTTTCTCCCAGGACGGTCATGACCCATCACCTGTGACGGTTTTATCACACGACCGTTCACTGTGACATGTTCACCTTTTTGCAGCTTTGAGAACATATGACCCACCGGGACTCCAAGCTCAATGGCTTTTTCCCGGTTAAACCTCCCTGGGCGGCTTTTTTCTTCAAGAACGTAACCCAGGCTCGGAACGCCATGTTCAGTTGTGACCGCTTTGATGGAGTATTCTCCTTTATCAACGATATCCCCTCCCTCAAGTTCGTGCGCATTGATCTCAAATCCCAGTTTATAGTAACCAAGTTCTCTCAGTAGTTTTACCATCTGCTTTGTCCAGGTCGGACCATAAATATCCAGTGGCTCAGTTCGCCCGTTGAACGACATGGTCTGTATGAGACCTGGAATGCCGAGAAAATGGTCTGCGTGGAAATGCGTTATGAATATGGATGAGATCTTCATGCCGGTCTTTGCTCGCATCATTTGCTGCTGTGTCCCCTCTCCGCAGTCAAATAGCATCGTCTCCCCCTCCCTGTTGATGAATATGGATGAAGGGTTGCGGTTTATTGTGGGAAGGGTGCCGCCTGTGCCAAGGAAGGTTATGCGAAGCATGGGCTCTTATTTGCCTTCAGGATTTAAATATGTCACTTATTGGATGGCATATAAAAAAAGTAAAAAAGTCCCGCCTCCCAGACTCGAACCGGGGACTTCGCGGTGCCTGCGCGTTAATGTGTGCTCATCGCACATGATCCATACTACAGCCGCGCACTCTAGCCACTGAGTTAAGGCGGGGTGGACTGTGAATATGCACTATCATACTTAATCCTTTCTTTCGAAAAACAGGGGATTGATAGGTTCATGAATGAAGGGGATAACATCTCAATAGTGTTAAATAGCATTGAACTAGAAATAATGAAATACACGGAGCTTCCAGGAGTGATAATAAATGGTTGTTGAATTAAAAGACGGTGTTTACTGGGTAGGAGTCGTGGACTGGAACATAAAGAAGTTCCACGGGCACGAATACTCCACGCACAGGGGCACCACATATAACTGCTATCTGATAGTTGATGAAAAGGTCGCGCTTGTGGATACGGTCTGGGGACCCTACTCGCAGCAGATGATAGAGAACATAAAGAAGATAATCGATGTCAAGAAAATAGATTATGTTATAGCGAATCACGCAGAGACAGACCACTCGGGCGGTCTGCCTGAACTTATGAAACTCATTCCTGATGCCACGGTGGTTGTTTCGGAAAAGGGGAATGAAAGCATTTTTAAGCATTATCATGAGAACTGGAAGTTCAGGGTGGTTAAATCCGGGGAATCCATAAGCCTCGGTAAGAACAATCTCGTTTTCGTGGCTGCCCCCATGCTGCACTGGCCTGACAGCATGTTCACCTATCTCACAGGCAAGAACATCCTGATGCCAAATGACGCCTTCGGTATGCACTATGCATCATCCGGACGGTTCAATGACGAGGTGGACATGATAGAGGTGTACCAGGAAGCTATCAAGTTCTATGCTAACATTCTCACACCATTCAGCGACCTTGTTATCAAGAAAATAGAAGAGTTCAAGAAACTCAACATCCCGGTTGATATTATCGCTCCGAGCCACGGGATAATCTGGAGGAAAGACCCGCTCCAGATAGTGAACAAATATTATGAATGGGCGACGCAGAAGAACGACGGTTCAGTCGTGATAATATATGATACCATGTGGAACGCCACAGAAAAAATGGCAAAAGCGATATCAGAAGGACTTGAGATGGAAGGCGTGAAGTTCAAGCTTTTCAATATGGCAGTGAGCGATCGCAACGACGTGCTGACAGAGGTGTTCAAGACAAAGGGGATAATAATAGGCTCGCCAACGCTGAATAATGGTCTTTTGCCCACCATCAAGCCAATACTTGAAGATCTTAAGGGATTGAAGTTCAAGAATAAAGTGGGAGCAGCTTTCGGTTCGTACGGGTGGAGCGGCGAGAACTTGAAACTCATCGAGGAGAACTTCGAAAAAGCCAGGATAAAGAAATTGCAGGAAGGCATAAAAATAAAGTGGCAGCCTACGAAGGAAGAACTTGAGAAATGTGTTGAGTTCGGCAGAAATTTTGCGAAAGGCTTAAGAAGCTCTGTGTGAATTAAATAACAAGGAGGCTAAAATATGGCAATTGACCCAGTTTGCGGAATGACCGTTGATGAGAAGACGGCGCAGTTTAAGGCGGATTATAAAGGAAAAGCCTATTATTTCTGCGCGCCCGGATGCAAGAAAGCGTTTGAAGGAGAACCTGAGAAATACTTAAAAGGCGGACAGAAAGGGATGCCGGGGAAGAAGCCCTGGTGGAAGTTCTGGTAGGTCTGGTCCAGTTTTTTTTTCACTTTTTTCAGCAAAACCTATGCCAGCAGTACGGATATTATACCTGTCAAAAATATGGCATCAAATGTCCCGGATCTGCCGATCGAAACCGCTGGCACTCCAAGGTTGGGTAATTTTTTTAAATTCAGTATGTCAATACCGATAAGACATCCAATTGTTCCTGAGATATAGGCTATTAAAGGCGCATCTTGAGGAGAGATCATAAGAGCAATTGCAGCAGCCAGCAGCGGCGGGAGCACCACATGGATCGCTATACCTGAGCCTATTATTGGTTTGGATATCTTGTGGACAATGACCGTCATGACCAGGATGCCTATCACTACATCAACCATGCTTAGCAGGGTAGATAAAAATATGGACATCAATACTGGAATAACAGCGCCACCCAGGTTAACAGCTATTGATGTGCTCCGTCCTATCTCATGATATGTGGGCGAATAACCTGACCGATGAAAATCAATACCTTTGTCATGCATTAGAGGCACATGCGACATGACCTTCTTGATGGGCAGGTTCACATAACTGCCAAGCAGTGACAAAAAAAGGAAATAAACTGAATATTCAGGAGGAAATCCAAGCTTTCTGAAAGCCATGCCAAATATATTTATGCCTATCAATATAAAAAATGCCACAAGCAACGAAAAAAATAAGACAATAAACGATGCTTTGAATCTTGGTATCATTTAATCATTAAAATTAATCATCAAGTCATGTCTTATGAGATCTCACTACCAGAACAGGTCTGTTTGCTCTCCTCACCACCGCACAGGTGGTGCTTCCTACCAGTAATTCCCTCAACCAGCCTTTCCCATGTGTGCTCATCGCGATCAGTGATACATCGTCATACTCGGCGGTAGAGATTATCTCCTCGATCGGGTTTCCCACACGAACATGACATTTCACGTTAAAGCCTGCTTCGCCAAGCTTCTCTTTGATGTCATCGAGCTTCTTATTAGCTTCATTGACATTTTCTTCTATTTCTTCCTCGGTTTCGCCTTTGCTTACCACATTCAGAAGAACAAGATCTTCAATCCCTTTTATGTCTTTTATGGTAGATATTGCCTGCCCTGCAGGCTCAGAAAAATCTGTGGGTAAAAGCACTTTTGAGAAAATGAGAGGACAGAATTTTTCATATTTATTACCTTCAAGTCCCTCTGCCAATTTATAGCGCATGATGAGAAGGTTCGTCTTTGCGTGGCGCACTACGTTTGTGGATGTGCTTCCAAGAAGAAGATCTCTTATCGGGCTTTTTCCACGGGCACCCATTACGATCAGGGAAAATTCTTCTTTTTCTGCATTTTCCAGGATCGTTCGATAGACTTCACCTACAGTTATCACCTCAACCTTCACTTTGACTTTCAACCCGATACTCTCAAGGTATTCTTTCTTCTCTTCCATGAGAATTTTGGCATT
>JBGOYM010000048.1:0-10857 GCA_041479675.1 Candidatus Methanoperedens sp. | reverse complement strand
CATATCAGTGGGTCATAATCAAAAGTCCTCTTGATTTCTTCTCTCCAGCTTCTTTTTATGAGAATAACCACTCCTTCATGAAATTCAGTTTGCCTGTGCCTGTACCCTCTTCTTGAATATATCCCGTCATATCTCACAATCTTGAAATTCTTTTCGGGTACATGACTGAGAAGTAACCGGATGAACTCGAATTTATCCATTGTTACTGTTTTTTTCTGTTTGGTCTCTGAATCTTCATACCAGTAAGTCACTTGATTTCCATCAAAGTTCATAATCCTTGATTCAGCAATAGGCGGATGCTTGACATATCTGCCAATATATCTCGCCATATTCCATCCTTCCCTCTTTTCGAATCGCCTTTTCCCATTCATCACAAATCCATCGTCATAGTTTTTGAAAAGCAGGTTTATGAAATCACTATTCTTTCTGCATTTTGGCATTTCTTTTTTTAGCATTGTTAACAGTTTGTACTGCCATTTTTTTCTCCAAAATTTATATGGGATGTAGTATGTATGGATCCAATTCCATTGCCTGTCAAAACCGCCTTCGGTAACTATGCAATGAACATGAGGATTCCATTTCATATCAGCCCCATAGGTCTGCAATACCTGGATCATCCCTATCTTAAGCTTGATCTTCTTCTTGCTTTTCTTATTTGAGGATGCTATCATCTCTTCCATTGTAATTTTTGAAGCTGCAATAAGTACTTTCTGATACTTTGGATTCCTGAACACTTCTCTCAACGTATCTGGAATCGTGAAAACCACATGCCTGTGAGGGACTTTTAAAAGCTTATGATGTATCTCATCTGCCCATTGGTTTGCTGCTTTTGTGCCGCAGGATGTGTATAATCGACATTTACAGGTGAATGGGACATATTTTATCGTTTCACACTCAGGACACTTATAGGTTTTATAACCGTTCTTAGGGGTTCTGCATTTTCTGAGCCTTTCTACATTTTCGATTTCGACTGATCTTATTGAATCCTTGTAACGAACCTTATAGTCGTCCCATGCGTTGCATGAGAAAAGTATAATTGCAATGGTTATTGTAATTGTTACTGATTTCTTGGCTTTTGTTTTTAGAGACACACAAAAGAATGAAGGCCAAGAATATCAAATTTTCGTCAGAGAATTCTGGCACAAGATAGGGGTATGTGTTTATATTTTCCTATACGTTAAAAAATATTTGCATTTAGAATTCTGACAAGTAATATCTATTTCACTTCGAGGTCTAGCCATGTAACATCACAAAAATAATAATGGATGTTATATAATATAAATTATGCGGTCTATTTTAGGACATTGCCGATTGGTGTGTATTCTTTAACCGTTGATCTCATGTTAAACTCCGCCAGCGGCGGCGCCTCACCGGGGTCTGGGGTCGCAACCCCAGCGCCGTAAAGATAATATTGACCGAAAGTGTTAATAGTACGCTTATCTGCGTTCGTCTGCGGCTAAATTTTTCATAAACCTAACATAACAATTCATGCATGCACTGATTTGCGCCACGTCCTGATGCTGTTGATATTGTGGTTTTCCGCATATCCTTTCATATGTTTAGCGGAAGACTATACCGTTGTTATAATTGACAACAACCTTTACATATCTGTAAGCGATTTTAGTACCAGAAAACACCATGACAACACTCGACCCCTGGGGCGCAGTCAAAATAGACAATTATTCAAAACTGTTCGACGAGTTCGGGATATCGAAGTTCGATGAACTTCTCGGTAAGATAAAAAACCCTCACAGGTACATGCGAAGACACATAATTTTCGGGCACAGGAGCTATGATTCCGTGCTTGATGCCATGCTCTCTGGAAAGCCTTTCGCAGCCATGAGCGGCTTCATGCCGTCAGGACATGCTCACCTGGGGCACAAGATGGTGATGGAAGAGATAATCTGGCACCAGCAGCAGGGAGGGGATGCCTTCCTTGCCATAGCAGACATGGAGGCGCACGCAGTCAGGGGCAAGACCTGGAAGGAATGCAGGGAATACGGCATCAACGAGTACATTCTAAGCGCGATAGCGTTCGGGCTTGAGCCGGGTGCTCATATCTATTTCCAGTCAGGTTCTAACGCCGTTAAATCGCTGGCTTTTGAACTTGGTATTAAGGCGAATTTATCCGAGCTTTCAGCCATATACGGCTTCAATGGTGAGACCAACATCGCGCATATGGTCAGTGCTCTCACGCAGAGCGCTGACATACTCAATCCACAGTCAGAGGAGTTCGGAGGACCGAAACCTGTTGTTATCCCCGTGGGCGCAGACCAGGACCCGCACATCAGGTTGACGAGGGGGTTAGCAGAAAAAATTAATTGGTTCAACGCGTTTATTCCTGATACAGAAAAAAGCCCGCATGGTTTACACATTCATATATATTCAAAATCAGCACCTCAAGAAGCTTTTGAAGCTCTGAATGTGATTTTTAAGAAAAAATGGAAATCAAATTTTCATGCGGGTCATATCGATATATTATGTAATACCTCAAATGTTGATGAAACTTTCGAAGATGTAAAAAAAATCACAAAGGATATAGAACTAAAATTTGGCGGTTATGCCTTTATGCCCCCTGCTTCTACATACCACAAGTTCATGACAGGTCTTCAGGGCGGCAAGATGTCAAGCAGCATTCCTGAAAGCAATATCGCCCTCATGGACAAACCCGAGGATGGCGCTAAAAAGGTGATGCGGGCAAAGACAGGAGGCAGGGTAACTGTAGAAGAGCAGAAAAAGCTCGGTGGCGAACCCGATAAATGCACTGTGTACGAGTTGCTACTTTACCACCTTGTTGAAGATGATAATGAACTTCTGGAAGTCTATAAGGACTGCCTGGGCGGGACGCGCGTATGCGGAAACTGCAAGAAATATACTGCTGAACTGATAAGTGGATTCCTGAAAGAACACCAGGAAAAGAGGGAGCTGGCGCGGGAGATGCTTGGGGAGTTCGGGTTGTAGGTTACCAAAATTATATGAACTCAGGCAGCAGAATAATCAGCGGATGCATACATCGGATGAATAATGGTACGATTAGAAAGACACGGAGATTCCTACGTCCTTGTCACAGGTTCGTCGCAAAAACAGGAAAGAGATAAAGACAGTACTTCAAAACGCCATAGATTCAAGGAGCATGACCATCATCGATTTATAACTGCAAGATAACTTCTTATTGATGCCAGAATTGTTCCTGATACCAATAATAAGCTTATTCGACGTCCATGATGTCGCGGTAAGGGACTGGCTCAACAAACTCGATGATAAAGCCATCAGTGGCCACCTTGAGTCACCATACGGGCTTGACAGGTTCTTTCCCGAGAGCGCCCGCCATGCATTGAAATGCGTGGACGGGGTTCACGAAGAGGTGCTGCACCTGCTCGATACCATCGATCCACAGGCTGTACTTCTTGACTTATCCATGGATTTTGTGGATCTTGAGAACAGGTACAATAAGAGGCTCCTATCACCATCTGAATTCTGGTCAGAGTATTACGAGACAGGAGCCCGGGCAGAGAAGTCTATGCATACTGTTTACTGCCTTTATATAAAAGGCATTATTGACAAGCTGATAAGACTCATAGAAAATAAAGAGCAATTGCCGTTAAGCGTTGTTTTTTATGGTCTGGATATTAAAACAAGGGAAGAACTTATCCCCGTGTATGAAAACGCTTTTGACAAAGACAGCGATTTCGTGCTTCATTTGGCAAGAGAACTCAACAAGATAATGAACCTTCGCGAGTCGCCAAAACATCTGTGGTATAGCACAATGGCAAACAGACAGACTGCAGTCTCATATGAAGAGACGGAAAAATTCTACACCGAACTTTTATACCGCATCAATCGACTGCTAAAGTTCAAAGTCAGGGAGCATTTTGTGAGGAATTTAAGGGACTATGCCCTGGAATTCCGGTCTGCATACGAGAAATTTCTTGACTATAAAATGAGGGAGGAAGAGATCAAACTCTCTAATATCCTTGAGGGATTGAATGTACTGTCTGCTCAATCTGATTTCAAGGCTATCGTGATATTCTGCGGACCAATGCACTATTTCGCCATTTTGAATTCCCTTAAAAAAGAAAAAAGACTTCATGAGATGGGGATAACTTTCAGTGATATAGATATCAAAAGCCTTTTGAACAAAATGAAACCCTTCACGCAGAAGAACAGGATAATGCAGAGCAATTATGATCTCACTCTTGACATACTCAGCAGTAAAAAGCCGCAGAGATTTGACGTTCCAGATGCTATTATTGTGCCTTCTTGAGCTGTTTCTATAAACGAACGTATGTTATGAAAATACCCCATATTATGAGGATTAACATCCCAAGACCTATGAATGTCGTGAATGTCTTCTTTATTGGTTCAGCAAGCTCCCGCGGACCAGCCCATCTTACAAGAAGTATCTTATTCCCTGTGCTTATAAGACCCGCAAGAACTGCTGTGATTGCGGCTGTGCTGTATGGAACGTTACCGCTGACCGCAAGAGCTGCCGCAGAGGCGGTTACCACCGCGCTGCTGATAAACCCACCGAGCGCGGTGGCGTACACACCTGCAACACCAGCGTATCGGTTGGCAAATGTTGAGAAAATGGACAGCGCTGCAAAACCGAAGGCGAATTTTACTGCGGAAGAGAGAGCAAAAGGCGACTCCAGCTTTATGGTCTCATTCACAGACGCTCCATTTCTCGATTTTATCACAGCTGCCACGGCAAATAATGTAATGATTACCTGAGGTGGCACCATGAGCAGGAACACCCTGCCGCTCGGATCAACTATCAACGCTATGAGCAGATTTCTCACCAGCATGGAGGCGTTTGAAAGGATGATACCGGTGAAGCTTGATTCCACAAGTTCGCTCCTTTTTTTTGCAATGGTAGCTATGGCGCCAGTTGTTGCTTCGCTGTTCACCAAGCCTCCCAGAAGTCCGGAAAGCGGAAGACCGTATCTCGTCCCGAATTTTTTCATTGTGATAAAGCTTATGAAACTTATGGTCGCCACCACGATCACCAGCAGAAGCACCCATCTCGGATTTATGA
Organism: Candidatus Methanoperedens sp.; assembly: GCA_041479675.1. Classification (GTDB taxonomy): domain Archaea; phylum Halobacteriota; class Methanosarcinia; order Methanosarcinales; family Methanoperedenaceae; genus Methanoperedens. The sequence continues at coordinate 5,822 of JBGOYM010000048.1, read as the reverse complement.
CACCCATGAACAATTCATCCGGGGTCACAGGATACAGTATGAAGACCACTGCCAGAAAACGGACCGCACTCTGTATCTCAATATCTGTGAGTTCTGTGGCGAATGAGTGGAGTTGCCGCTTCTCTGCAAGAAGGAGAGTTATTACCACAGCCCCTGTAATGGCTATCATATACTGGTTGTAGGTAATAAAAATCCCAAGAAGGAACGTACAGAATAGCGCTATCGGACCTGTTATACCCGGCTGCTTCAGAGTGATGTTCTTTGCATACACGTATATCGCGGAAACAAGCGCAAAAAACGCAAGCGATACGAGGAGGATACCAGGATTGACCGTGATCGCAAGGTACGCTGAGATCATGCCTGAGATGCAGGCTATAGTGAACGACCTGACACCTGCTATCAGATTGATACTTTCCCTTCGCCTGTGTTCACGTTCAATACCGATAAGAATGCCGATGAGCATGGCGAGCACCAGTTTCTGGAAGAAATCTATGTTCACGTTCATATCGCCCAGAGAAGATGGTATCAAATCCATGTGCAGATATTATATGTATAATTTTTATAAATACTTATTGTAAGATACAGATAACTTCATACGCCCGTGGAAACTATTCAGCACAAATGATCAAGAAAAGACCGATACTGCTTTTGATACTGGACGGGTACGGTATAAACAGGAATAAGGAAGGGAATGCGATAGCTGCAGCAAGAACTCCTAACCTGGACCGGCTTTTTTCATCATACCCTCACTGTGAGCTTGATTCGTCGGGAGAATCTGTGGGGCTGCCTGAGGGCCAGATGGGAAATTCCGAGGTCGGGCATTTAAATATCGGAGCGGGAAGGATAGTGTACCAGGACCTTACGAGGATAACAAAATCAATACACGAAAGTGAATTCAAGAAAAACAGGATCCTTCTTGACGCGATGAATGTCGTGAAAAGCAAAGGTTCATCCCTTCATTTTATGGGGCTTCTCTCTGACGGCGGGGTGCACAGCCACATCTCCCATCTCTATGAGCTTCTTGCTCTGGCAAAAGAGCAGGGTATAAAAAAAGTATATGTTCATGCCTTCCTTGACGGCAGGGACGTTCCCCCGAAAAGCGCTTTCACATATATCGAAGATGCTGAAAAAAAGATGAAAGAACTTGGGGGTAAGTTTGCCACGATATCTGGCAGGTACTATGCCATGGACAGGGATAAACGGTGGGAAAGAGTGGAAAAGGCGTACGATGCCATGACAGAAGGTAAGGGTATAGAGGCCAGGAGCGCTACCATTGCAGTAAAAAAAGCATACCAGCGCGGCGAGACCGATGAGTTCGTCGCTCCGACCGTTATCTTCAGGAACGAAAAACCCGTATCCTCAATATCGGATAATGACGCCATCATTTTCTTCAACTTCCGCTCTGACCGCGCCCGCGAGATAACCAGGGTTTTTATAGATGATAAATTCAACGGTTTTAAACGAAAATCACATCCAGACACGCATTTCGTATGCCTGACACAGTATGATGAGACATTTGATGTCACTGTTGCATTCCCACCCGAGCCTGTTAAGAATATCCTGGCAGAGGTTCTGTCCAGGAATAATCTCAGGCAACTCAGGATAGCTGAGACCGAAAAATATGCACATGTAACATTTTTCTTCAATGGGGGCATGGAGGCGCCTGTTCCTGGCGAAGAGAGGATCCTGATCCCCTCTCCGAAAGTGGCAACATACGATATGCAGCCTGAAATGAGCGCGTTCCAGGTGACTGACAAGGCTGTAAAAGCAATTTCCTCGGGTAAATACGATGTCATTATTCTCAATTATGCCAATTGTGATATGGTAGGTCACACTGGAGTATTTGATGCTGCGGTGAAAGCCGTGGAAGCCATAGATATGTGCGTCGGTATGGTGTATGACATTTTAATACAAGCTGGTGGACTGCTCATTATCACCTCAGACCACGGGAATGCAGAGAAGATGGTAGATGAGGCGGGCGGAATACATACCGCACATACTTCCAACCGTGTGCCTTTTATCATCTGCGAGAAGGGGATAAGACTAAGGGATGGCATACTGGCGGATATAGCCCCCACCATTCTTGAGGTGCTGGGCTTAGAAAAACCGGAAGAGATGACCGGACGGTCGCTGATTCGGTCGTAACAATAATATACTTTTCAAAACGTATATTACTGCATGGATGCTTCTGGCGAATTTACCATTTTCAACGGCAAACTCACCATACTAATGGCTTTCAGTCCTGGGGGAGAACTGGATAAAAACCAGTTGAATAAACTCATAGGTTCGGATGTGATAGCAGAAAGATGGAACAAGCCAATAGAGATGGAAAGATCCGAAGGTGTGGCTGTAATCGTTTCAGGCAGTGAAAAAATAACCTGCAACGTGAATATATATACCGATGTTTTTATCGCAGGCGTATCTATCCTGAGGACTGAGATAGATATCAGGGACAGGATATTATTAAATGATATACTGGTGGCGCTCCATTCGAACACCATCATTGTGGAAGGGCTTGATTTCCAGTCATTTGCCAGCAAAAAGATCGGCGAGATCCGTGATAAGCTCAATCCCGGAAAAAAAGAACCGGGTTATCCTATTACAAAGAGATACACTCTCTTAAAGGTCAAGGATTTTACGCCAAAACTCGATCAGAAAGGATTGAAAGAGCAGTACGGCGCGCTCATCACGCGCTTCCTGTCAGGTGAGACGTCAATAAGACCGCTGCACAACAAGGAGATAACCGATAAACTTTCAAACGACCTGTCATATTATGATGAGGACATGTTCATTGCATCGCCCGAAGGGGTATTTATCCTTGGCTGCGATGATTACTTCAAGGAACTGCGTGAATTGCTTGAGCTTACGATTTCCCTTTTGCTGTTGTTCCAGATATACGACCGGAAGATAGATTCCGAAATTACGAAGGCTTTTGGTGCCATAAAGAAGATGCATCTCTCAAAGATCTATTTCCTAACCCAGGCGCCGCGGAACCTTGAAAAATCCCTGCTCAAGGTGAGCGAGATAGGTCTTGTCATCCTTGATGATATTGAAGACCTTATGAATCCTCATAAAGTATCAGCTGACTGGTATTACCAGTCTTCCTACCAGAGGATGCTGAATATACATAAAGTCCAGGACTTTGAAAAGGTAGTGCAGCGCAAGATCGACGCGCTTCAGGAACTGTATGCTACGGCAAGACAGCTTTCCTCAGAGCAATTAACGATGCTGCTTGAAGCTGCTATAGTGCTTTTAATATTGTGGGAAGTTATACTTCCGCTTGTTAAAGGATGATTATTCCGGAGCTTTTGGCGCAAGCACGCCCTTGTTGTATCTCTCAAGGTACACGACTTCTTTTATATCCATGTTCTCGATGAGTTCGTTTGCGATCTGCCTCTTTGACATTAACCATCTCTGGTTAAAGGTGAGATCGGGTTCTATTTCAACTGTCGCAGTGCCGTCTTTTATTTCAACTGAGAACTCTTTTCCGATATACAGACCGAGAATTCCTTTGACTTTACCCTCATTATCCTCGATCTTTTCTTTTATCTCATAATCATATGTGACTGTTTGACCTGCAAGGAACCTGTTAAAGTCCACCTGTGCCATTCTCCCGATAGCGCGAATTACTATACCCTGTCTGCCATCCACCTGCACAGGCATCCCGACCTGCGGTCTCTGTTCGAACTTGGTGATGGGGATAGTCTCTATCAGTTCAGGGTTCCTTATACCAAAGGCTTTTTCTGGCGGTATGGTAACGTTGCCTGAATATCCCACCTCCTTGCCAACAAGGTCCTCATCAAGACCCGCAACGGTGTGCCCTGCTCCGACAATAATGACGTCTCCACCGTATTTTCCTTTCTCGTTGTAGATGTCGTTAGCTTTAGCGACTTCCTCGTTCGTGGTGTCAAAGACGCGGTCGTCGTTCTTTCCTGTGTATGAAACTCTGATAAAATCTCCTTTTTGGATAGTCATAATAATTCCTGTCTTTTTTTCGCCCTTGATGTATCAATGGTATAAAAGACTTACTTATAAACCCTCACGAACGATCTCTGAAAAACCTGGCACTTTCAAGCGCGCCGCATTTCGTTCCCTCAAATGTCAGTATCTCACCTGATATATTCCCGCCCTCTATCACAAGCTCGATGGCGCTCGGCTCTGACAGCCTTGGTTCGGTCGGACTACCCGGGCACACAAGGAGAACATCCGACTTCTCTAATACGGGTTTGTGGATATGTCCGAAAACAAGGACATCAACCTCCATCTCTTTTGCCATGTACCGCGCACCTATGGTATCCTGGAGGGAAAGGGCTGCCTGGTGGATGAGCCCAATTTTTATGCCTTCTATTTCTATGACTTTCCGTTCAGGCAGCATGTTTTTCAACTCGGGTTCATCCATATTCCCGTGGACTGCCTCAAGCCAGTTCATCCCGGAAAATTCATCGTATGCCTTTTTCCTGACAAAATCTCCCGAATGGATGATCAGGTCTGCCTTTTTTAGTATATCAACAAGCTCACCAGGAAGGTGATCCATGATGGAGCCGGATTTTATATGCGTATCAGAAAGAGCTATTATTTTCATGCGTATCCGTAATCCGTGTAATTCAATTCTTTCTTTACTTCATAAAGGAACAATTTGTAAACTCCGGCAGAAAAATCTATCCATTCCTTGAAATCAGAATTCAATTTCTTACCGAGAGCCTCTTCCTTTTCAGTCCTGCTGGGCTCCCCCAGATACCTGATTTCATCAAGATGCTTTTCAATATACCAGTAAAGCGCTGTTTCTGCAAAGGGTTTGGGGATAAGGGGGGAAGTTTTGGAGATTTTTAGCATGAGTGCTTTTTCCTTTTCAATTTCTTCCCTGGTAATGCCGCTTTTTTCAATGGCTTTGTTCAGGGTATCATCGCTGATCTTACGCTTTTCCTCTGGAGTGAATTTTCGCGCCTCGTTCCTTATGTTCTCCTCATATACTTCCTTCTGGAGCAGTTCATGCTCCAGCGTGAACTGCAGCATAGTCTTGCTTGCTTCCTCAAGGTACGTCCTGTTAAGGGTTATTATCGAATACCATGAGCCAAGATAATACCTCCTGTTCAAAGCCACCGCATAATCAAAGACGGATGCCATCCTGACAAAGATGCTCTGCGAGAAGACCACAGCGTCAGTGGAAAGCAAAATAATGTTCTCTGGAGCCATTTTTCTAACAGATTCGAGCCCGTCTGTCCCGTAAACAGATTCATACTCACTGAGATACTTCTCGTTTCGCGCGATTATGCTCTTGAGTTCGTGCGGTTTAAGCTGGCTCAATGCAAAAGCTATATCCTTTGCCGCTGACTGTATCCAGAGGGTGTATTCTTCTTCGAACTCTTTCTTAGAGAGTTGTTTTTGCATGATGGGTAATCGTAAAGGAGAAATAAATAGTTAGTGGATAAGTTTATTTTTTTGACGCGAGTATAGTCAGAATATTAATAATAGTATCGAAATAGGAATATGGAACCGCAGATGAAAGAATTCATAATTATAGGGCATAAAGCCGTCACAACCCCCTTTTCCCTGGACGACCTCCCGGGCGCAGCAGGACGCATGGACATACTGTGCAGGTGCGTGAACTCTGCGCTGTTCCTGTCCCATGACCTGAGGAGGGACGTTCGAGTGTACCTTGTGCTCAAAGGAGGAACGCAATCTAAGATCGTGCGGTTTGACGGAGCAGCGGTCAGGTACTTAAGCCCTGATGAGCGAAGCGCAGCCTCGCTTATTAAAAAAGCGCTTGAGAAACAGGCGCAGGGATTCTGGACAGAATCCACACCAGGCGTAAGCATAAAGAT
>JBGOYM010000047.1:0-10915 GCA_041479675.1 Candidatus Methanoperedens sp. | reverse complement strand
ATATCTGTGAGATGCGTGCCGTCCATTATCGCAATGGGCGCGCCTGTTTCAGTGGAGTTCAGGATAACAAGAGCCATCACAGTAGGAAGCCCTTTCTTTGGATTATCGGGATGGACGTTTACTATCTTTACCCCTGTGATATCCGCCTCCTCGAGGTACGCCGGCATCGTCCTCAGGTCGCCATTATGCTTTTTAAAGTAAAGGTACAGCTTGGGCGGCATCTGGACTTTCTTCAGACCGTGCTGCCTGAAAGCCTCTTCAACTACCTTGAGCGTCCCTTTCATATCAAGGAGCGATTCCACATCGTTTTTATTTAGCCAGAGGATCTGATTTTCCATAATAGCACCCTTTTCCTTTATACATGATTATTGTCCATTATCTGCTTATAGATTTCGAAGAATTTAAATCCCGATGAGTTAAGCACACCCAGAATCATATAAATATCATCCAGAATATCGATGAACACTATGAGCCTTAATAAACTTGACGTCGCAACCCTGAAAAAATCCGGTTACATGAAGCAGCGCCAGAAAAACCTGTTCGTTGTCAGGCTGCGCATGCCATGCGGCAATGTGACATGCGAGCAGCTTACTGGCATTAGCCGTATCGCCAAGAAATACGGAACAGGATACATCCATATCACAACGCGCCAGGGGATGCAGATACCTGACGTAAATATCCATAACCTTGACGCCATCACGAAAGAACTTGAAGATAACGGAACCCCGCCTGGCTCATGCGGACCCCGGGTGCGCAATATCATCTCATGCCCCGGAAACCTGGAATGCAATTACGGCATAATAGACACCTACGGCATGGGAGGAATGCTGGATAAGGAGTTCTTTGGCAAGGACATGCCTGTGAAGATAAAGTTCGCTGTTACTGGATGCCCCAACGCCTGTGCAAAACCGCAGGAGAACGACCTGGGAGTAATGGGGATACTCAAGCCAGCTATCTATGCAGAGGATTGCACAGGCTGCGGGACGTGCACCTTCATATGCCCCGAGAAAGCTATCCTCATCGAGGATGATAAAGCAAATATAATCTGGGAGAAATGCAACCTGTGCGGCGCCTGTGTTGGCGCATGCCCGACAGATCTGATAAAAGAGGAATGGAAAGGCTATAAGATATTTGTAGGCGGCAAGATCGGCAAACATCCCAAACTCGGAAGAGAGCTAACTGATGCGAAAACACCGCAGGAAACAATTGCTATCTTCAGGAAGATAATCGACTGGTCAAAGAAGAACACCAATGTTGGTGAGAGGTTCGGTGACTGTCTTGACAGGGTGGGATTTGATAATTTTAAAAAAGAAATACTTGAATAAAGGTGAATAAATGTCTGAACTTAATATTGAACAATTAGCAAAAGAATATGAAAACAAGACGCCGCAGGAAATAATTGACCTGGCGCTTTCGAAATTCTCGAATATCGCGATCTCATTCAGCGGTGCTGAGGACGTGGTATTGATCGATATGGCAAAAAGGACAGGAAAGAACTTCAGGGTTTTTTCGCTTGATACCGGGCGCCTGCATCATGAGACCTACGAGTTCATAGATAGGGTCAGGAAAGCATATAATATTAAAATTGAGATATTCTTCGCAAATCGCGACGCGACTGAGAAACTCGTGAAAGAAAAAGGATTATTCTCTTTCTACAACGACGGTCACAAGGAATGCTGCGACGTTCGAAAGGTCGATCCCTTAAAGCGTGCACTCAACACGGTGGACGCATGGATAACAGGACAGCGCAAAGACCAGAGCCCGGGCACAAGAGCTACCGTGCCTGTAATCCAGAAAGACCTTACGTTTGGCACTGGAAAACTGATAAAATTCAATCCGCTTGCGAACTGGAGTTCAAAACAGGTATGGGATTACATCCGGGAAAATGATGTTCCTTTCAATAAACTGCATGAAAAAGGATACGTCAGCATTGGGTGCAAGCCCTGCACAAAGCCAGTCCTGCCCGGGCAGCATGAGCGCGAAGGGCGCTGGTGGTGGGAAGATGCCACAAAGAAGGAGTGCGGGCTGCATGCAGGGAATGTGAAGAAGTAGAGAATGATAACTAAAACAATACGTTTACCTGAAGACCTATCTGCAAGGATTGGTTATCGTGCCAGGAAGGAAGACGTGGATGAATCTGATGCGATAAGACAGCTTATCAAACTCGGTTTGAGGGAGTATGCTGTAGACTCATTCTTTTAGATGTATTATGGTGCTTTCAATACTGGTACAAAGTTGGCAAAGTTCTAATGGATAGAATTAATAACACGTCGTGACATTTATCATAAAAATTTTGAGGTAAAATGCCACAAAGACGGGACATCAAAAAGGTACTGCTTATAGGTTCAGGTCCTATCATGATCGGACAGGGGGCAGAATTTGATTTTTCAGGAAGCCAGGCATGCCGTTCCCTGCGGGAAGAGGGAATAAAAGTAATTCTTGTTAACAGCAATCCTGCCACCATTATGACAGATTCGGACATGGCTGATGCTATCTATATCGAACCCCTTGAACCTGAGGTCGTGGCAAAGATCATCGAAAAAGAACGCCCTGACGGCATTATTGCAGGTCTTGGCGGACAAACCGGTCTTAATATCACAACTGAAATTGCAGAAATGGGAGTCCTTGAAAAATTCAATGTCGAGCTTCTGGGAACATCCCTCCAGGCGATCAAAGATTCAGAAGACCGCGATCTCTTCAAGCGAAAAATGATAAGCATCGGTGAAAAAGTCCCGCGGTCAAAAGCAGTGAACACGATCGAGGATGCCCTTACAACGATCGATGAACTGGGTCTTCCTCTGATCATCCGCCCCGCATACACACTCGGCGGCGCAGGAGGCGGCATCGCCTACACAAAGGAAGAACTGGTCGAAATAACAGAGCGTGGGCTCAAACACTCACGTATCCACCAGGTACTTATCGAAGAAAGCATTATCGGCTGGAAGGAATTCGAATATGAGGTCATGCGCGACAAGAACGATACATGCATCGTTATATGCAATATGGAAAACATCGATCCCATGGGCATACACACCGGGGAATCGATCGTTGTAACCCCTTCCCAGACTTTATCTGATGTAGATCACCAGAAACTAAGAAGCACATCTATCAAGATCATCAGGGCACTGGGTATCGAAGGTGGATGCAACATCCAGTTCGCAGTCCGCGATGATGAGGTCAGGATCGTCGAAGTTAATCCGCGCGTTTCCCGCTCATCAGCACTTGCTTCAAAAGCAACAGGCTATCCCATAGCCCGCGTCACTGCAAAGATCGCAATAGGCATGACGCTTGATGAAATAACCAATGATATCACAAAAAAGACGCCGGCCTCATTTGAACCCACTATCGATTACACAGTCGTAAAGATACCGCGCTGGCCTTTTGACAAATTCGTAACAGCCAACAAACACCTCACAACCGCCATGAAAAGCACAGGCGAAGTAATGGCTTTCGGGCGCACCATCGAAGAAGCGCTTCAGAAAGCTGTGCGCTCACTTGAAGTAGATATGTACTTCGGGTACAAAGAATGGACCAAAGAAGAGATTTTGGATATCCTTTACCATCCAACCCATGAACGCATATTCGTCATATATTACGCATTGCAAAACGGCATGCTGGCGGATGAAATTTCAAGAATTACAAATATAGATCCGTTCTTCATAAAGAAGATCCGGAATATCATTGATGCCGAGAAAACGCTAAAGGATGATATCTCAACAGGGAACATAAGATATGCAAAACGCATGGGCTTTAGCGATGAGAGAATAGCCTTTCTGTCAGGAAAGACCCGCGAAGAGATTAACGATCTGCGAAGAGCGCACGGTATTATTCCCACATACAAGATGGTGGACACCTGCGCCGCAGAATTTGCGGCTGCAACGCCTTATTATTATTCGACTTACGAAGAACAGTGCGAAATATCTCCATCGAACAGGAAGAAAGTGCTAATAATTGGCTCAGGCCCGATCCGAATCGGGCAGGGCATTGAATTTGACTACAGTACAGTCCATGCAGTGACAGCGCTTCGCGAAGAGGGGATTGAGACCCATATCTTGAACAACAACCCGGAAACAGTGTCAACTGACTACGATACCTCAGATAAATTGTTCTTTGAGCCTCTCACGCTTGAAGATGTCATGAACGTGATAGACAGGGAACATCCTTATGGAGTAATGGTGCAGTTCGGCGGACAGACATCGGTCAATCTTGCCATACCCCTTAAGAAAGAACTTGAAAGGAGAACCGATCTCAATACGGTCATCCTTGGGACTACGCCTGATGACATGGACATTGCTGAGGACAGGGGACGCTTTAATGCCATGATGAAAACACTGGGCATACCACAGCCAGAAGCGGGATGTGCGATCAATTATTCCCAGGCATTCAATGAAGCAAAAAGGATAGGCTATCCTGTGCTTGTTCGTCCATCATACGTCATTGGCGGGCGCGCCATGGAGATCGTATATGATGAACGAGACCTTGAGCGATACCTGAAAGAAGCTGTAAAAGTTTCAAATGAGCATCCTGTGCTCATTGATGATTTTCTTGAGAACGCAGTCGAGATAGACGTGGATGCTATCTGCGACGGGAAAGATGTGCTAATAGGTGCAATTATGGAGCACATAGAAGAAGCTGGCATTCATTCCGGGGATTCAGCCTGTGTTATACCTCCGCAGTCCCTTAAGCCAGAAATTATTGCTACGGTTCGCGATTATGTAGAAAAGATAGCCCTTGCCCTGAATGTGGTTGGTATTATTAATATCCAGATGGCAACAAAGAACGGTATAGTATATGTTCTTGAAGCAAATCCCAGGTCAAGCCGCACAATTCCTTTTGTGAGCAAAGCAACAGGAGTTCCACTTGCCAAGATCGCTGCAAGGGTTATGGCGGGACACACATTAAAAGAGCTTGGGATCACAGGAGATGTAACTCCAAAGCATGTGTCAGTAAAAGAGGTTCTCTTGCCATTCGATAAGCTCCCCGGCGCTGACCCGCTGCTTGGACCTGAGATGAAAAGCACCGGGGAAGTAATGGGAATAGACTACGATTTCGGAAAGGCGTTCTACAAAGCTGAGTGGGCTGCCGACAATAAACTCCCCATGTCAGGCACTGTTTTCATGTCCATCCGTGATGCCGATAAAGCACATATTGTACGAGTAGCAAAGAAAATGCAGGACGCAGGGCTACATATTCTGGGTACGCGAGGAACAGCGCTGTACCTTGCGGAAAAAGGGATAAAGATCGAGGTCATAAACAAGGTAAGTGAAGGCACACCCAATGTTGTAGATCTTATTCACAATAAGAAAGTTGACCTCATAATAAATACTCCTACAAGCAAGCAGGCAGTAAAAGACGGGTTCCAGATAAGAAGGGCTGCTGTTGATTTTAGCGTGCCGTATATCACGACCATACAGGCTGCGCTTGCTGCCGCGGATGCCATTGAAGCGATGAATAAGGGTGAGATAACGATCAAGTCTCTTGGGGAATATCATACGAAATGAGAATAAATATTTATAATCCCTTTACAATTAAGCCTCCATGAAAGCAGTTCTTGGGCTTGAAGATGGAACATTCGTAATAGGCGAAGGGATGGGCGTTGAGGGTATAGTCCAGGGCGAGCTTGTTTTTACGACCCAGTACACAGGATATGAGGAAGCCTTGACCGACCCTTCATACAGGGGGCAGATATTAATGTTCACATATCCGCTAATAGGCAATTACGGTATCAGCGGTGATACTTTCCAATCGGACTGCATGCAGGCTGAAGGACTTGTAATAAGAGAAGCATGCGATCATCCATCCCATCACAGGTCAACGCGTTCGATCTATGAATTCCTGAGGGATGAGGGAAAATCTGGCATCGTGGGCATAGATACACGGATGCTAACTATCAAGACGAGGGAACATGGAACCATGAAAGCTGCGATGATCGTGGGCAGCGATGATGGTAATGAAGCAGTGAGGCTTGCAAGAGAACAGCCGGACATTGGCGGTCTTGACCTCATTGGAAGAGTTACATGCAAAAAGGCATATAATGTGAAAGGCCAGAAAGATGGCGATAATATTGTTGTAATGGATTTTGGGGTAAAAAGGAACATCATTAAGAGCCTGAACAACAGGGGAGTCAATGTCACAGTAGTTCCTGCCGCAATGCCAGTGAGAGAGATAATGAATTACGAGCCGGATGCAATACTTCTTTCCAATGGGCCGGGCGACCCGCAGCAGGCGGTAAACGGCATATCTGTTGTAAAGGAACTTGCAGGCCAGCTTCCTATTTTTGGCATCTGCCTTGGACACCAGATAATATCTCTGGCGCTAGGAGCAGAGACCTATAAAATGAAGTTCGGGCACCGTGGAGCTAACCAGCCGGTTAAGGACCTGAAAAAGGGTATTGTTCATATTACTTCGCAGAACCATGGTTATGCTGTTGATGAAGACAGCATTGATAAAAAAGAGATATCGGTCACCCAGTTCAACACGAACGACAAGACAGTCGAAGGGCTTGAGCACAGGGATCTTGAAATAATGTCAGTCCAGTATCATCCCGAAGCGCATCCTGGGCCTCTTGATACCGAGAAGATATACTTTGACAGGGTTGTTGAAACCACAAAAAAGATGAAAGTTATGGCGAGATAAGATTCTACCGAAGTTCAATTATTATCGAACACGGCTATTTTATGTAATCCTTAAATTTGATTTCTCGTTTTGCCTCTTCGGAAACAATTATTAAACAAAAAGACATTTGAGCTCAAAATCCGGGATTACAATGACTCAAATAAAACCTCATGGCGGAAAGTTAATCAACAGGACATTAACCGAGCAAAAACGAAAAAAGATCCTCGACCAGGCATCTGAATACCAGAGCGTTCCCATCAGCGTTGACCTGATGAAGGACGTGGAGAACATCGCTTCAGGGCTGTTCAGCCCACTTGAAGGATTCCACTGCCGCGAGGATTACGAGAGCATCCTGTACAACAAGCGGCTCTCGAACGGGCTGGCGTGGACCCTTCCTATCGTTCTTGATACTGATAACAGCGACATAAAAGAAGGAGACGATATCCTCCTCAAGAGCGGCGACCATCTTGTAGCGGTTATGCAGGTGGATGAGAGATTCACATACGATAAAAGAGCTTTTGCAGAGCAGGTGTACGGCACGAACGACGCGGCGCATCCCGGTGTGTCAAAGACGTATTCCATGAAAGATGCGCTCCTTGGAGGCAAGATAAGCCTGCTGAACGAGTCAGAAACGCCTTATTTCAAGTATGCCATGAAGCCTGTGGAAACGCGCAACCTCTTTAAAGAGAAAGGATGGGAAAAAGTCGTAGGATTCCAGACGCGAAACGTTGCGCATCTGGGGCATGAGTACCTACAAAAAAGCGCGCTCACCATGGTGGACGGACTGTTCATCAATCCTGTCATAGGCAAGAAAAAGAAAGGCGATTTCAGGGACGATGTCATACTTGAGAGCTACGAAGTGCTTATCGATAATTATTATCCAAAGGACAGGGTCGTCCTTGGCATATTCCAGACAGAGATGAGATACGCAGGACCGCGGGAAGCGATATTCCACGCCATTGTTCGAAAGAACTACGGCTGCACTCATTTCATAATCGGAAGAGACCATGCTGGCGTGGGCAGTTACTATCATCCCTTCGCAGCGCAGGAGATATTCAAGGAGTTCCCCGACATCGGCATCGAGCCAATGTTCTTCATGTCCTTCTTCCACTGCAACAAGTGCGGCGGGATAACAAATGACAAGGTGTGCCCGCATACGGACAGGATAGATTTCTCAGGAACTAAGATGCGTCAGATGATAGAAGCAGGGAAGCGCCCGCCTGCGGATTCCATGAGATCAGAGGTGGCGGATGTTATTTTGAGGTCGGGAAAGCCGTTTGTGGAATAATGAACAATAGTCCACCAATAATCTTAGTGCTCAGGATTCTTTTCATGAAACAATTTTTTCAATTTCCTGACATTCTTATCCAATTCTTCCACAGAATTACTGCCAACTTCAGTGACTAAACCCCTGTCTGATAGAATCTCCCTGAACTGGATGATATTGAGACCGGCTATCTCTGCAGCTCTCCCTATTGATAGTTCTTTATTTTTATACATGTTGAAGTATCACCCATAATTATAATGTAGCCGCTTGCCCCTTCATATACTCTCTCAAAACCACCGTAGCATACGCACCCTTTTGTAGCGTGAATTCCAGCACCACTTTTGTCCTCCCAGCATTGACCTCATCCTCCATCACTGAAAATTCCGGCTTTACAGGCAGCACTATCTCCCTTCTTAGCCCTTTTGAAGCGATCTCTGGCATTCCCGGGACTTTAAAGCCTTCAGTGTCAATGTTCATCTCCTTGATCACCTCTTTCTCTATCTCCCCCATCCTTCCTTCTGAAAACTGGGTATCATACCCGATAAGAGGTGCAGTGACAAACGCCCGTCCCCTGCTGATGAGGTTGTTTATTCCATCAATGTTGTCCGCAGTGACCTTCTGCAACCGCGAAGTATCAGGCATTCCGACCTCGTTCTTAAAGCACACAACGTCCCCCTCATAAGCCTGGTTTATCGATATGCCTGCTGCGATGCGCCTGCTAAGGATGATATTGAAAATATACGATTGATAAGCATGAAGGAACATCTTCTTGAGGTTGGGTGACAGCGCCCTGAACGCGCCTGCATGGTCATCCGGGTGGGCGATCAGGTGGTTCATCATCGCCCTCTCGAACTGGATGCGCAGTGGATACATCTTTAAGCCTGCCTTGAAATCCCCTGTATCCTGCACATACTTCCTGGCTTTTTGTATTTCTTCGGTCTCACCCGGGAATGGTCTGGCGATATAGGTTAGCGCCGCATCTTTGAGATCGCCACTCACTATTGCCTCGCCAACAATATGTGTTACCGGTCTATTTTCCCCGAACCTCTGCACACCGAAGAAATCTGGAGCACCATTCTCTAATTCCTCAGTTATGGCTTTCACGCGCCCAAGTGCTTCATCCTTTGAAAGTGCTATATCCCTTATCGTTATTTTAAACCGGTTGCCCCACAGGTCGCCAAGACTTATCTTCTTGTTCGAGCGCCCTAATGGAGTAAGGTCCACATCCTTAAGCCTTACCCGCGACAGTTCCTCCTCGCTCATATCCCAGATACTTATCTTCTGTTTGGTGAAAGCGCGCCTGTCCTTGGTACCAGCCCAGCCGAACCTATCCTGGCTAACTCTCAGGATACGCGACAACTCTCTAACAAGATGATGCGTGTCCCAGTTCCGTTTCGAAAGCTCAACGATAAGGTATTTGCCGCTTATGATTTCTACTCTGTTCGTGAGTTCCTCTACCACGAAGTCCTCGATCTGCTGCCGTATAATACCTCCGGTTCCCGAACTTTTGGTATAATAGGAACTGATGCCTATTTCGTTATCGCTTATGACAATTGCCCCTGTATTTTCATACAGGTAATATAGCGGGGATATAGTTTAAAATAGCGGTCGTTATGCCTGCTCCCTGAGAACGAACACGAGATTTATAGGTTCATGTACCAATTTAAACCACATGCGAATCGCTCTGAAAATCGCCTACATTGGAACGGATTATCATGGTTTCCAGGTACAGCCTGACGTCAATACCATAGAGGGTGAGCTCTTCAGGGCTCTTAAGGAACTGAACATAATAAATAACCCTCATGAAGCGAACTATATCGCTGCCGGCCGTACCGACAGGGGAGTTCATGCGCTCGGGCAGGTGATTGCGTTCGATACAGATAACCCTGATATCGTCCTTCCCAGGGCAGTGAATAACAAACTCCCTCCGACAATATGGGCGTGGGCAAGCACTCAAGTGTCAGATGACTTTGACCCAAGGCGTGACGCGCTGAGACGCGAATACAGGTATATCATGTGCGGGCAGTACAATATCTCGCTGCTCAGGAATGCTTCCAGGCTGTTAAAGGGGGTACATGATTTTGCCAATTTTTCAACACCTGATAAAGATAGGAGCAGCATATCCATGGTGCAATCCATCAATGTGAGAGTGGAAAGAGAGTTCATGATCCTGGATATCCAGGCAAACCATTTTGTCTGGCACATGGTAAGAAAAATAGCAAATGCACTGAAAATGGTGGGAAGCGGCGCGCGGGACATGGCATGGCTTGAACAGATGCTCTCACCCGGTGAGTATACTGAAGGGTTGGAACCTGCTCCACCATATGGTCTTGTCTTCAAGGACGTAGAATACCGCAACATGATCTGGCGTGAGGATACATATGCGAAAAAAACCATAATAGAGAAACTCGATAAGGAGTTCTTATGGCACGGGGTAATGGCTGAGATGCTAAGGGAACTCAAAGAAGGCCTGGCAGTATAAACTATGTTGCTGGCATTTGAATTGTCGGGTGAGCACACTACGCTTCCTGCTTCTGAAGTGGTCGCAAGCCTTGAGTCGGTATGCTCGGATTTCGAGATCATTCTCAGTCTTGATGGATGTCTTATCATTGAAATAAGAAAAGATGCAGGCACAATAGCAGGCATCCTTGCAAAAAAACTTTCGATGACCCACCATATAACTGAAGTTCTCGGAATAGGCGGAGCGAGCGAGGAGGATGTGCTTGATACTGTGGAAAAAGCAGATGTCGAAATTCAAGGAACATACAGCATAAGGGTCAAACGTGTAAGAAAGTATTCCACAATAGATACTGAGTCGATGGAGAAGCGCATCGGCAGTATCTTCTTTCAAAGAGGAGTTCGCGCAGACCTGAAAAATCCCGCAGTGCAATTGAGAATACTGCTTACAGAGGATAAAAGCATATTCGGACGCATAATGTATTCTATTGACCGCAGCGCCTATGAGGCACGAAAACCCCATTACAAGCCTTTCTTTTATCCGGGCGTACTGATGCCCAGGGTAGCGAGGGCTCT
>JBGOYM010000046.1:0-10994 GCA_041479675.1 Candidatus Methanoperedens sp. | reverse complement strand
GGATCCGTACATAGAATTCTTACAAAACAAATTGAAGCAAGCAGAACAAAATCATCAACAAAAGACTCTATCTACGTTTTTTCAATAGGAAATCTCATCGAACTCGCGATGCCCCCGCTTTCTAAGCGGGGGTAATTCACTTGATTTTTTCATTTTTTATCTCCCTTTGCTTATTCAATAATTGGTGCAATCCACTTCCTTCATATTTCACGCTTTCATGGTTTCCATGCGATGCAATACGCTCACGCTATTGCGTGGTATGCAGCCAAACTCGGAAGCGATAGTGCAACCATTAGCGCCATTTTCCCTTACCTTCGAAGACCTTCAAGATTTTTCCAGATGCGTCTGTGACTGTGAGCTTCTGACCTTCTTGGAGCACCTGCGCCACATTCGACTTGCATCGACCACAGACGCTTGTATGGTTGATGCTTAGGGTCGCCTCCTTCTCCCCCAGCAGTCGCATCTGAACAGCTGCCTGGACCTCGACATCGACAATATTCCCGCTCATGTAGCCCCGCTTCGCCAGAACCGCCTTCACTGTGTTTGCTTCCATTCCCTCCATTTCCAGTAAGTATCTGGAGGCTCCTTGACTGCCACTCTTGCTCAAAACATTTCCGGTGACTCCCTCGATTTCCAACAACGCATGAGTCGGATCACCCTTGGCCCGCACCGGAAGACTACTCGTGGGGAAATTCTTCGCCACAGCCGCAGAAGCTGCTGGTGATGCAGCAAGTGCCTTTGGAGCCTTTGCTGAAGCTTCAGCGGCACCAGCAATTCCTTCTTCCGCAAACCGGAGAGAAGCTCCTATAATTTTAGAACCCAATTCCAATTTTACAAGTTCTGTAGTTCCTTTGATCAGCATTGCACCTGTAATATCAAAACCTTCTATTGCTGCATTTAGGCGCTTTATAGTACGCCTCGATTCCTGAAGTTCGCGAGATTCCCAGTCTTTAATTTCGCTACCAAAGACACGGATCTTTGCGGGATTCTCCATTGCTTTATATGCCTCTTCCTCTGTTTGTGGATGCCTTTCATAATTTTTTAGAACTTCGGCTTTCGCGGGGGCTGGTTTTGTAAGTGGTTTAGGTGATAGGTCTGGTGGAGGGACAAAACCTAAATCTCGTTTTATATCATGAACAGTATCGGCCACAATTTCTTTGAACTCCGTCCATGTGTTCGACACCCAAGATTCTAATTCTTTGAAAGGCGCAGCAGCGGCTTGCATCATTTTGCTTTGATTCCCATTTGAATCTACATAAACAATTGGATTACTTTTTGCATAGATGTACAAATTGATGTTATCCACCATTCCAGCCGGATCGCAACTAACCCACCTCCCCAGCCACGGCGCATAATACCGCGCCCCGTGATAATACAGCCCCGTCTCCTCATCCCGCTCTTTGCCTGTGTAGCGGTAGCGCTTGCGCTTCACCTCAGACGTATTCGGTCCAGCCTGGTATGATGTGCTGCCGTAGGGGTAATATTCCTCATAGGAAATGATCTGTGCCTCTTCATCCAATTCCAGGCTGGCAGAACCGAGGTGATTTCCCAGTTGGTAGCGCAGCGCCTGACGAGGTGATTCGTCTTCTCCCTCTGTTCGTGTATCCACTATGGCAATACGCTGCTTGTCGTCCATTATGTGCAGTGTTTCGCGCTCAAGTTTGTCTTCGCCTGTGTACTTATGGTAAACCTCAAACCCGCCAATGTAAATTCGCTCTTCAATTGGTTTGTCATTATCCTCGATGACTTTCCGCACCCTCTGACCTGCGGCATCATAAACGTAATATGCTTTACAGCCGCCGCCTTTATCCACCATCTGAAGCTGGTCTTTGAAGTCCCATGCCATCTCTGGAAGATGCGGCATGAATGTCATATTTCCGTGGGCATCGTAGGTGTAGCTTTCATTTGAGGTGCCAATACTGGTACTGGTCAGACAGTTGTTTTTCTTATCTAACAGTTTATCTTCTTTGATTAAGCTTGGTTTATTGTATTCATAGTCGCGGGTCCAGGCATTGCCGTTGGCATAATGTTTGAAGTGAAGAAAGTTCCCGACCTCATCATATTCGTAGAATTCAAAGTAATTGCGCATCTTCTCCCCATCGTGGGGGTGTTCCAGGCCGACCCTGAATCCGTCATCCGATGTGGTCTGCGGCTGCGATGCCTGCCCAACGTGTTCCCGCCCATTAGCTTCGATCAGGCGATATATTGCATCGTACCTGTATTCAGCATCCGGTCGCACTACCTGTCCATTGAAGAAAATCGTCTGCTGGGTATCATCCCGGATAGCTGTGATATTGCCCGCAGGATCGTATGTGTAGAATATATCCTGCAGGCGCTCTGCACCGCGCAGCGTTTTCAGATGTTCCAGACGGAAGGTTAACGGATCGTACCCGTAATTCGTGACGACTCCATTTCCGTATTCTATAAGCACCCGCTGACCCTTCGCGTTATAGTTAATGTTCTTGACAGGACCAATGTATTTGACAGGATCAATGTTCTGGACAGGTTGTTGTGTAGCTGTGCCCGGGTCAAGCAGTCCCGACGGCTCTGCTGTCTGCTCCAGCCAGACATCCTCGCGCTCAAGCAGATTCGCTTCGTTATAAACCGGCTGGATAACATTGAGCTTTGCCCCGGTTCCGTGCGTAGCAACGATCTGGATGGGGCGGTTGAGGGCATCGTAAAGGATAAGGCTGGTAAAAGTTTCATTCCCAAGTTGTGGATTCTGCGCCCAGTCGATCCGGTCTTTGTAATCTGTCAACAGTTGACGGCTGCTCGTTACAGGGTTGCCCTTAAAGTCATAGCTATTGCTGACCATAATCCCTGCCCCATCATATACTTTCCACGGTTTTGTTCTGTGGTTAGTGGTTTCAGGAGCTGTCATGGATTCGCCGTATTCGGTTTTTTCTGCGAGAAATTCCTTTCCGCTGGCATCAGTTACAGACAGTTCCACAGGGCGCCGCAGGGCATCGTAAGTGATGCGTCGAATGAAACCGCGGCTGTCCCAGGCACGTATGGGCTTGCCCGACACGTCATTCAGCATCCAGCGCTCGCCAGCTTCCATGCTTGCCTGGTGAATGCGGCTGCCCAGCATGTCATAATCGTACTTCATTACGATGCGAAACTGGGCGTCGATGACTTCGCGCTGGTTTCCTTCGATGTCCAGTATAACGCGGGTTTTATAAAGGATTTCTTTATCATTTTCATCCTTTCCATTGTTAGCAACTGTAAGGAACGGGCGTCCCAGAGTATCGAAATAAGCCACGGTCGGAGTATCAGCATGAGGAAGTGTGCGAATCGCAGCTTTCTTCTCAGGATCCATTCCAGGCGATTCTTGCGGCGGTGCATCAGGATCAACTTCTCGCTGCTGGAGCCATGTTTTCCAGTTTTCAGGCAGCGGAGCCTCCTGCTTGAAATATTCAGCAACATAGCCCGATATGTCAGGATCAGTCCGCGGATCCATCGCGACCGTGTCATTCACATCATAGGTCTTCTGGTGCCATGGGTCAAAGACCACTTTTTCATAGGTATTATTCGGATGCAGAGTGGCGATCACACGCTCGACCGGATCGTAGAAAAGGATGGGGCTCACGCCTACTTTTTTTCCGAACTTGAACTCGTGAGTATTATCAAAGAAAGGCTCGTATTGCCTGACTGGCTTTCCCTTGTTGTTGAAGATCGTCCATCCGCTGCCAACCCATCGCGGGTTGACGTCGCCAATGACTCCTTCGTATATGTTTAGCTTGCCATTTTCAGTCTTCACAATGAATTTATCCGTTTTTCCGTTATCGATTTCCAGATTCATTTCAGTGTTTTCATTGATAAGATTCAGCGAAAGAAAATTTTCTCCAGCAGTTATCATTATTGTCTTACTGGTATTGGTTTTAGTAATTTTAGCTGTTTTTACCCAATCTACATCATACTTCGACTTCAGAAAATCTGTGAGTATCTCACTATCATTTCCCTGGATTTCTTCCCAGCTAAACAAATACACTCCTTCGATCGGTCCTGGTTCAGCCTGTATCTTCTTCTGTATCTCCCGCCCGAAACCGTCTGAGTAGCTGAAGCTAACCTGCAGTTTTGATAGCTTACCTACCTCGAGGTCGAAGGTGTGTGTTTCACGGGCAATGGTGGCTGCAAATGGCGGTTCACCAGTACGCCAGAACCGGTCAATATCATAAATGATCCTGCTTGTGGCTTTTCCCAGCAGGTCATGCATGATCTGTGCTGCTGCGCCTTCAGACGGGTCGGCGCCTGGAACGCGCGGTTCTGCCATAAAGGCATCAAGCTGTGTTTGTGTCAGATCAGGCTGGAATCCTGCCAGCAAGTCGCCTTTTGATTTGGCGTCAGGTTCGTTTTCCTTTCCCATGACCGCAGCTCCAGCCACCATACCGAGCGCATCAAAGATCACCTGCGAGCGATTGTCATTGGGATCAGTCACAAGATATGGCTGCAGCACACGGTAATCATTTTCAGCATGAACAGAGTTTCCTGCTGCGTCCTGGGTATTTACCATGAGCAGATTGCGCTTATCATAATCAATAGTCGTGCTGGAACCGAAAGGATCCGTGAACTTTCGCGGCAAAAAGAAGTTCGAGCAGGCTTCAGTAAGTTCTGCCGCGGCAGTGGCTGCCGGATTTTTATCATCGGCATTGATGTCAAAGAACACCCGCCCTGATGGGATCCACCAGTTGACATCGCCTTTGCTGTGTACATATCCGCCTTCTGTAAACATGTTGTCGTCTGTGCGTGTATCGAACACTTTTGTCAGCAAATCTGGCGTGAACGCCAGCTTGTAGCTTTCACCTGGAAGAGCAAGCGATTCGATTTCACCCACCGGCAACAGGCTTTTGAGCTTGTTACTGCGGTACAGTGTGCGAACGTGCTCGATCAACCGTATCTGCTTACCGTTTGAAGGATTTACTTCATAGTTGATTTCTTTATCTAATTTAAGAATAAAATTGTTATTTTCCCATTTGCCAAAATCACTATAAGTAAATCGATCAGCGCCTGGAGCCGGATCGTAGCCCGTCAGTTCATAGGTGCGCGCCTGCCAGACAACCGGAGTGCGATAGGCATCCTCGTCATCAACAGATTTTGTCACATCATTTTGAGTGCAAGTTATCAGTGTCGTAGTCTGCTTCTGTTGATCCGGCAAATCCAACGCAAGACGACCGTAACCGACTGCGGCTGACTTTAGCACATTGCCATAATCATCCACCTCAAGTACCAGCTCGTGCTGGATTCGCGGGTCCTGGATATTTCGTTCATAATGATAGTTTATAGTCTCGTTCGCATGGGTGAAGAAGACCGCATGCTGGTTCGATCCGCGCGGCTGGAGCAGTTCGATGTTGTAGTTGCGCTCTGAGACGCTGTAAGGAATTCCAGCTTTAGGACTGCCGTCTTGCGCATAAACTTCCTGGCGCAGAATTGAACCTTTGAGTGCCCGACATGCTTCGCATGTTTCATCAGCTTTCATTGCGATTGATGGCAGGACTGTGTCATCAAGCAGGGTTTTCAGGAATGTCTCAAACTCCGGGTTATCAGGATCTGGCGCGCCAAAGTATTCGTGAGCAAGCTGGCGGCTGATTTCTTCCCCGCGTAGGTATGCGCCTGTGTGGAACCAGGTCTTAGTCAGGACTGGCGGCACATGCGAAGCTTCACCGATGTTGGTAGCTGAAGAAAACGCATCACTGTTACTGAGTACCGCGAACTCCTCAGTATCCCACTGCTCGACCATCCCGAAGCCCCGGAACTCCCGCTCTATGCCGTCAAAATATCCGTGATGGTAGGCATAGCTGGTGACGAACCGGTTCTGGCTTATGTGGTCGTGTGTCTCCACACTTTCCACGACATGCACTGGAAATGGTATTCGTGTTATCCAGGGTTTTCCTTCGGCTTTATCCTTGAGATAGAATGTTGTGGACGAAGCATATTGAACAACGGTCTCTGCACCCATATTGTTCTTCGAATTAACCATCAGATGCGGTTTCTGCCCGCCCATCAGGTCTATATAGAGCATTGGTCTGCTTGAGTCACCGGGCAGCGGCGATGACCAGACTAGACAGGCTGTACCGTTCCCGAAAAGGTCTGCAACATAGACGGATGAAATGTTATCGATATGCGGGAGGCTGACGAGTTTGCGCACACTGCTCCAGCTATTGCCTGAGTGATTGAAGTAGATCGAAGCGCCATCGTATCCCAGGTAGATGATGTCTGTCACCCCTGAGCCGTCCACGTCCGCCAGCCGGATACGCTTCTGGTCGAACATATCTGGATAATCGAACCATGGGGCATTGTCCATCGTCACTTTGGCGCCGAAACGTCCGTATCCAAGGTTAGGCCAGTAGCACACCTCTCCATTGCGGATGCGCACCAGGTCTGTAAGTCCGTCACCGGAAAAGTCAGCCAGGTAGATAGACTGGGTGCCGTCATCAAACACAAGGCGCGGCCCTTTTTCCTCATCGAGAGCCTGACGCACCATTTCTGATGGTCCGAATCCCTCCTCTGCCAGCGATGGATACCAGGTGAACACCTCATCTTCTGTGATCATGACATCCGCATGCCCGTCGCCTGTGAGATCCACGAACTTGAGATTCGGGTCTTTCCAGGGAATATTGGGGAGGGAAGTAAATGGAATGAAATTCTCCCATTTCTGATCAACTGTGCGCTCATAAAATCCAGACACGGTACCAAACTCCGCAACATCGAGCTGCCCGTCACCTGCCAGGTCAAGAAGCTGCGTACTGCCGCCGTTCAGGGAAGCAAGCGACGGTTTGGTCGCAACCGTCTCCATCGCGCCGAATTTTCCATCTCCCATGTTAGGTTTATAGAACCACGCCCCCGCCTGTTCTGTGATAATACCAGAGAGACCTTCTCCGTCCAGGTCTACCCAATGATACCCGGCGCCGTCCAGACCATAGGGCAGATTTTCCAGGCTCTTTGAATCGATCTCTTCTATCTTCTCCTGGATGGTTGCCTTACTGTAATCGAATTCCAGCGGCGGGAGGGATTTTTTGAGGTATGTGAGTGGTATTTTTTCATATTGCACATATCCCGACTGGGTAACTTTTTGAATGAATGATGCAAAGCGCGTGCTGCCTTTGTGATTAAGTTCTGTCTCAACGTCAAGAGGATGTGAATAATCAAGGTCAGAATAATCAAATTCCGTGGAGCGCACCAGGTAAGGCTCGTTTCCAAGTTCCGGGAAGCTATGGAACATCAGCACTCTGTGACAGCGGCGGTAGGTGCGAACTTCAAAGCCTGCCCTGTACGTGGAGAACGGGTCAGGCCGGCATGGCCAGGTTCGACCTGCTGACGATGAAGCCCGTATGAACTTATGTTGTTCAGCTTCTGATGGGGTGTCATTATAGGGCAATTCCTCGTAATAATCCTCATCGTAATCGAACACGACCTGGAACATCCAATCCGCAGAGGAAAAATCTATTTGCTCTATGTGCGACTTGCGGAAGCTGGTTTTGCTCTTATCCAGTAATAACGGATGGCGGTTGCCGTACTTGATGCGTTTGAGATATCGGTTCGCTGTGCACAGTCGATTGGATTCATTAGCCTGGGAGAGGTCAATCCCTTTTTCATTCTCAGTTTGATATTCGTAGACAATAGCATTGCCTTTGTCATCATAGCTCTCACAGATCAGCCAGCTAAATATCCTGCTATGATCCTCCGGGTCGAAAATGCGGGATTCATCATCCCTGCCATATACGGTGAGGATGTTATCCTTTGAGATGGAGCGCCAGTGCACATCACCTTGTTCGGACGTCCAGCGCTCGATGCGGGCGAATAATCCTTCGATGCGTGGTCGGTATAAGTCGATTCCATAGGTTTTGCCGTTTATAGTGCGAGATGTATTGGGCGTTTCCATTAGCACTGGCACTAGGTCTTCCGCTCCTGAGAGGATGAAGACGTCTGATTCCTCAGTATCCTGATATTTTGGCAGACCCTTATCTGTCTTACGGGTGATGGATGGAAGCGAAAGGCTCCAGCCGAAGCCGAAAGGTCCATTGCCCGAGCCAGAGTCATATGAGAGCGAGAGCTGTGGGCCGAAGCCAGAGCGGCCAGGAGAAGTGAATATCGGGACACTGAGCGATCCTGTACCAGTCACTGGATTTGCTGCGAATTTCTCGCCCATTCCGCGAATCGCTCCGCCGCCTTTTGGAAGAGATATTGACGGGAGAGGAGAAGCGCTTCCACTTTGATTGGTTTGTTGTGCTGTACCTGACTCATTGGTTTTGCCTGCTTCCTGGCCTCCTTTTTGCGCCGTCCTTGAGTTTAACGAATTTGCGACAAACTGACCATCAGGTCTTACGCGAAAACCACCATTCATTTTCCACCACCACTATGAAAAGCATACTACGCTGCCTTGATCCAAAAGGCATTATATTCATATGCATACCACCTTTTTCTCAAATAATTCTATGATTCATGAGCATGTTCATTTCTAATAATAAAGCTTTCGTTTTGAATTTGCTCATTGAAATTTGATGGGAATATCACTTGATTACATCATAAAGTAATGGAAGAAATGATGCAAACACAAAGGGCAGATTTTCTTTTCGAAGCCTGTTCACAAGATATAATGCAGACCCTTATTCCTCTTGCTCAGAAATAATACGGATGAAAACACAATACACTTATCGGCAGGTTAACTGGAAACTGTTGCAGGTGCACCTTGAGGTGGTATTCATTCATATCTCCATCAGCCTTCTGATATGCCTGCAATGCATCCGACTCAGCCGCTCTGGTCAGTGCAGGCTCAAAAGCCGTTCCATCTGAGTCCAGGAAAAACTCTGCAATTTCCACAGCCTTTGTGAGCAAGTTCTTATCACCAACTGCGATTTCGATGATCTTCAATTCATCAAGCGCTAGGCCAAAGTGTATGCAGACAAAGGCACGCTTTTGCATCATAGCTACTTCTAACAGCGCCAATGCTACAGCCTTGCTCCACACCTCCCTATCTCCAGACATACTCCCGCTATTATCACAGCAAACGATTATAGGTCCCTTGCCTTGCTTCTCTGTGCCTTTAAGCTCATATTGCATCAGTTTTCCCTCTATGAACTTGCGCTTGAACTCACCCCTCATCAAAGGATGCCGAAGCTGGACAAGTTCCGCTGGAAGCACTCTTGAGAGATCACTACCCATACCAACAGTATGTATCTCATCCCGCGACTGAGACAATTAGGTCTTCTGCTTGTGAACTGCAAGCCTTCTCATTCTGCCAATAACCTGCGCCATTCGTTTGAACTTCTCGGATTACAACTTCTTGGCCAGTTCAAGCTTTTGCTGTATGGGCATGCGTGCAAGTTCGCCACCGCCTATTCCCCATCTATCTATAGCCTCTGATGTTGACTGTGTCTTTTTCAGACAGGATCGACAGGATTTACAGGATTAACTATAAAAATCGTATCCTGTCGATCCTGTTAATCCTGTCCGATTGTTCATAACAAGTCGCCATTTTAGAATGAAATACAATGCAAATCATAGTACAACATGACTTTCGGACAAAGCCCCTTTTTTCAACAGATTAAAGTGAATAACATTTAAGTAGAAGTAGTTATATAAAATAACTACAATGACTGAAAAAAATCGCATTGAAAAGATAATTCGCATAATGGAAGACATTGAAAAATCTCCTCTCTCAGTCAGTAAATATTTTAAAGAGATGACAGTTCCATTTGGACTAACTCAATATTATCATTACAAAAAAGCGATCGAAGAAAGAGGTATAGACGGTTTAATCGACCAAAGAAATAAAGGCAACAATCTTAAATTCACTGAAGAGATAAGAAATTTTGTAAAAGGACTCCTAAATCGTGACCAATCTCTAACATCCGAAGATGTGGAAAAAGAGATTAACAAAGAATTCGGGACATCCATTTCCTTCACAGTAATCAATGACTTCAGAAGGGAAAACAATCTGACATTGATTCGCATAAAAGAAAATATTTCTCCCATAAAAGAATCTGGAGCATCAGAAATAGCAATGGCTCTTGCAATGGAAACAGGAATAATCGATGCAATAACAGATTCGATATGCTTCGCTGTTGAAAAAATGAGAGAATCCCAAAAATTCAAAGAAAGTGCTTCATATCCAAAGGATCATTCTGACCTTCGCATAAAAGGTAAGTTCACTAAAGAATACAATAAATCACCACAAGTAAGCAGTTCAAGATTCGAGTCTATCGATGAGAAAATTGGCAATAAAAGGTTCGACTCAATGCGGATATTTAGCCTTACCAGGGATTCCCTTAGGCGATATACCCTTGCCCTTTTTTCATTACCCATTGTCACGTCAAATGGAAAAGTGAGAAGTGTTGACAATCCCAGAGGCAATGCTCTGGAATATTTATGTGGATTCAACTACAAAGCATCAACACTGGATATGCACATAAGAGATTTGAAATATCTTCAGATATCAAATCTTCTCATCGAAGCAACAGCAAAATTCTGGATTGATTTCTGGAACAGCAGAACTGAATTCGACAATATTTTCGCTTGCTATTACATAGATGGGAATACCAAAGCGCTATGGTCATCCAAGTCATGTCAGAAAGGAAAAGTTACGATGTTGGGTAGAGTTATGAACTGTCTCGAACAAGTATTCATTCATGATGGGCAGGGGCATCCCCTTTACTTCCAGACATTCAACGGTCATGCTGATTTTGGGGAAAATGCTCTGAAAATGGTTGATCAGATAAGTGAATATCTTGAGAAGAATACTGATTTAGGAAATCAGTTTGCAGTGAATAGAATTTTGATAATGGATTCTGCGGGTAATGGTGTCAAAACATTGCGAGAAATGACTAAATCTGGTTACAATTTCATCACGATGTTAGATTCCAATCAGGTCAATGACCGAAAGGTTAAGTTCGTGTCAGAAAAGAAGAAATATGAATTCGGAGATGCTTTTTTGACGGAATATACGATAGAGTTGGAGGATTCACTTGAAAAAGGATATATTTATGCAACAAGGGCAG
>JBGOYM010000045.1:0-11019 GCA_041479675.1 Candidatus Methanoperedens sp. | reverse complement strand
CGGTAAAGAGGTGTCCCGCCTTCCTTCAGGGTTACCGGTTCTCCCTCCACAGGGATCAAAGCACGGTATTTCCAGACAGAAAGAGGTCCTTTTAAGTCTTTTTTTGTGAGATGGATCTTCGAATAATCATATATCACATCAAGAAGACCACCGCAGGTACATGTATAGACAACTTCTGAAGGTTTGTATTTTTTATGACATTCAATGCACTCAAGGTGGTACATAGGATACTCAATAGAATTGTAAGACTTATAGATTGCTCTAATACTTCCGTTCGATCATATAATCCGCAAGCCCGAGAAGTATGTTCTTCGCTTCTGAATCAGTAAGAACTTTCAAAGCGGCTTTACCCTGATCAACACAACTTAAAGCCTTATTCATGGCATAATCGATCGAACCAGAGTCCTTAAGGGTCGTTAGAGCCGCTGAAACTTCGCTCCTTGTGGCGTTGCTCTTCCCGAGAGCTTCGATAGTGACCCCTTTTGAGAGCGCATGGATAACAATAAGTGTTCGTTTACCTTCAATAATGTCGCCTCCCTGCGCTTTTCCAAGTATCCCTTCTGGTGTTATCAGGTCGATCACATCATCATATATCTGAAATCCTACCCCGGTCATGCGGCCGAAATCCCATAATGCCCGCGCAGCATCATTATTTGCACCAGATAATGTCGCTCCCATCTTCATGGCCGCTGCAAAAAGTACGGCGGTCTTTTTCTCCACCATACGCATATATTCCTCTTCCTTAACATCTTTCCTTGTCGCGAGGTTCATATCCATCCACTGCCCCTCGCATATATCGGTGCAGGTCTTGGACAAGAGTTCCAGGCTTTCAACAAGCCGCACAGGTTCACTTTTTGTACATGAAAGTATCTCAAAAGCTTTTGAATAAAGGGCATCCCCTGCTATGATCGCCCTCGGTACTCCCCATTTTTTATGAACCGTGGTAAGGCCCCTGCGAAGATCTGCTTCATCCATGATATCATCATGTATCAATGTGAAGTTATGCACAAGTTCGATCGCTACAGCCGCAGGCATTACGTTTTCCGGCTTGCCACCCACTGCCTCAGCCGCAAGCAGCAATGCGCTTGGGCGAAGCCTTTTTCCTCCTGCGTCCAGGAGATGCCGCATGGCATAATACATTTCGTCAGGTGGTGTTATAGGAAGGAACTTCGGGATGGATTCATCTACGAGTTTTGCCCTAATTTTGAGGGCTTCTTCTATCATAAACCACCCCTAAAGTTTTTCATAAAACCATTTCCTCACCATTTCGCATTATATGCACAGAATCGCCGAATATATATCCTGCATCTTCAGCCAATTCCACATAGCTTGCATGCATCATCATGTTCCCGTGCGATGGTATGACCTGCTCCGGGTTTATCATCCGCAGGAGTTCCCAGTGGTCTTCCCGTGAAGCATGACCTGAGACATGGACATTATCGTAAATTCGCGCCCCTGCCATCTTAAGTTTTGTCTCAAGCGCATACCTGTTAGCAAGCGTCATCGGGTTGGGTATGGCGTTGGCTGAAAAAATGACCTTGTCCCCGGATTCTATCCTGAACTGGGTCTCTCCATTAGCGATCCTTGTAAGAATTGCATCTGGTTCACCCTGGTGACCCGTCATTATTGGCAAATATTTCTTTTTTCCGTCCTGGGATATACGCTTCAATGCCTTTTCCACAGCATTCCTGCTCCCGTGCACTTCAAGATTCTGGGGGAATTTTATGAGTTTCATTTTTTCGGCTAATGATAGATAGCGTTCCATCGACCTGCCCAGAA
Organism: Candidatus Methanoperedens sp.; assembly: GCA_041479675.1. Taxonomy (GTDB): domain Archaea; phylum Halobacteriota; class Methanosarcinia; order Methanosarcinales; family Methanoperedenaceae; genus Methanoperedens. Next base: position 9,240 of record JBGOYM010000045.1, on the reverse strand, counting down.
GTACAGGTATCCTGTCCATTTCCTCGGCAGCCTGTATAATTGCGTTAATGCGTGCCACATGGGACGAGAACGTGGTAACCAGTACGCCGGAATCTGTTTCTTCTGTCCCCAGAAGCACGTCGCGTACAAGGTCTTTAGCTATCTGTTCGGACGGAGTCTTACCATAATGCCCGGAATTAGTACTCTCCGTGATCATAGCCCTGACACCTTCATTACCGAGTTTTCGCAGCCTCTGGAAATCCGGTGGCAACCCTATGGTCGGAGTCCTGTCGAGCTTAAAGTCGCTGGCATAAAGCACAACACCTTCAGGAGTGTGTATCGCAGCGAAAGCCGAGTCCACTATGCTATGCTGTATCCTGATGAACTCTATCTGGATATCAGGGGTGAGGTTATATGTTCCGCCAAGTTTCAGAGGTATAACTTCGTTATTGACCTTGAACTTCTTTTCGTCTGATATCTCATGTTTCACAAGTTCTGCGGTATAGGGTGTCGCTATGATTGGCGCTTTGTACCTGTGCGCCAGTTTTGGTATCGCACCTATATGGTCAAGGTGACCGTGCGTGCAAACGATGGCTTTTACAGTCCCACCGACCTCATTCATCACAGTGTCGTCAGGGATCGCTCCCATCTTTATGAGATCCATTGAATGCATTTTGTCTATTTCAACATCTTCGTGTATCTGTACCCTATCAAGTTGCAGTCCCATGTCCAGTACGATGATGTCGTTATCTATCCTTATACCGGTCATGTTCTTGCCCATTTCATTGTAGCCACCGACCGCTATTATTCCTATTTCTGTCAATTAATTCACTCCATAAATATTATTAAATTCTCGTCATATATTCCAATATTCTATTATTATTTATTTTCTATTATTTATTATTCCATTATCTTCTGGCAAATTTGGCTGTATCAAACCCTCTCTGGTCCAGATATTCCTTCGTGGTGCCTGTAATAACCACAGGCACTTTGCTTATTTCTTCAACAGTTCTGCACCCACATAAGAACATTGCTGCCCTGAGTTCTTCAATGATCAGTGTAAGCTTTTCTACAACGTCTTTCTGGCCTTTTAGAGCCGGCGCCACAAGCGGAAGCGCGACTCCGCACACGGATGCGCCCAGGGCAAGCGATTTTGCCGCATCGATGCCTGAGCGAATGCCGCCAGTTGCGATGACTGGAACGGTGATCGAAGATTCCACGATGCTTACAGCAGTGTGTATCCCCCAGTTCCAGAATTGTTTGCCAATATGGGCTGAAAGCGTATCACCGCGCTTTTGCGCCCTGTATGTCTCAACTCCAGCCCAGCTTGTACCTCCCAGCCCGCCCACATCAATAGCTGCTGCTCCTGCTTCGCATATCGCAACAGCCTGTGAATGAGAAATGCCCGCGCCCGTTTCTTTTACTATTACAGGCACTGAAAGTTCACTGCATATTTTTTTTATCGCAGAAAGACAGCCCTTTGCATCGATATTGCCCTCAGGCTGTATGGCTTCCTGGAGAAAATTCAGATGTATCGCCATGGCATCAGCGCCTATCATCTCAACCGCGCGCTCGATACCTTCGATACCGAACTCGTTAAGCTGCGCTGCGCCCACATTCCCGTATATGAATGCGTTGGGTGCCCTGTCCCTGACTATCCTGAATGAATCTTCAAGACCAGGGTCTTCGATCGCTGCCCTCTGGCTGCCCACTCCTATTCCAATACCCAGTTCCTCTGCCGCTCCGGAAAGTGCGGCATTTACCGCCTTCGTGTCAGGATGCCCTCCTGTCATAGAAGATATAAGGAGCGGAGCCCGCAATTTTCTTCCCAGAAAATCTATGTCAAGGTCCAGTGCTGTCTTATCTATCTCAGGAAGACAGTTATGTACAAGATAGATATCGTCAAAACCGCTGGCTCTCAAACCCTGATATGTCTTATGAGCTTCAACGTCTTTCTCAACGCATAATAACAGATGTTCGATCTTCCTGTCGGATGTGGTCATTCAGTACCCCTAATTTCAGTCTTTTATATATAAGTCATTTGTCTGTTATTAATGTTCCCACGTCTTCACCGTATAAAAATTTTGAGACAATATTTTTTTTTGTCGCATTGAATATACGCGAACTTATCCCTTTCTTTGAAAGTTCTACCAGTTCTGACACCTTGCCAAGCATTCCGCCAGTCACATCAGGAGCTTTCGCCCCCATTATGTCCTTTTTCATATCCACAAAACGGTGAGGCGTTATTTTCTTCATGACTTCTCCCTTTTCGTCAAGCACGCCGTCAACATTGCTCCCTGCGCCAATCCCGGATGCTGCAGTCAACACTGCGAGGTATGGAACGATCCTGTCACCTGAAAGGACAGAAGCGCCAAGAACCCTGTCCATAACAACATCGCCGTGCAGTACAGGTACAATATCCCTTTCAAGCATCAGTTTGATATGGGACGTCTGGAATTCAACAATATTGCCATTCTCAAGCAGGCAGGAACTTAATGGATGAACAGGCAGCGCATTCAGTCCTGCTTTATTTAATGAGTCAACTACCATCGAATTCAGTGATTTTACTGATGTGTGTGTAATATACGCTCCTTTTGCGTTGAATCCTTTGCTCATGTGCTCTATCGCCTGGGGATGACCGAAGGAACCCGCACCGTGAACAAGAATGATCGGCAGTTTAACCTCTTTTTTAAATGCTGCGATCTCCTGCGATATCCTGTCGATCTCATCCTTCTTTGCAACTGACACAGAGCCCTTTTCTGTGATCACACTTCCGCCTATCTTAAGGATGGTCAGGTTCATTCCTGCTTCACCCCGATTGAATCAAAGTGACTTATTATCGCCCTGCCACCCGCATTCTCTATAGCAGACGCCACCTTTTCTGGTGAGTCGGTCAGCGCCACCATACACCCGCCACCACCTGCGCCTGTTATCTTGGCGCCGTATGCGCCTGCGTTCCTTGCGGCATAGACAAGAGCGGACAGTTCTGCCGTACCTACTCCGAGTGCATCGAGCAATCCATGATTCACATTCATTAGTTTACCCAGGGAAACATAATCTTTTTTATTTACAAGGATTTCGCCTTTTTTTGAGAATGAACCTATCGTCTTGATAATTAGATCTATCACCTCAGGATATTCCTCCCTGAGTGATGCAACATGTTTTACGAGCTTTGCGGTTTTTTTGGGGGTGGCGCCTTTATTAGTATTACCAATAACTACACCGCATTCCAGCATGTTCAGGCGCCTTCGCGATGGTATCTCCACAACGCCGCCAAATGTCGATACGAATGTATCTGTCGGGCTTGCTGCTCCCTGCACCTTCTGCTCGATCTCATGCCCCATTCGTGCGAGTTCCTCATTTTTATGTCCGAGCCCGAATTCAAGGTTGATGGCAGAAAGTGTGGCTATGGTGACCGCTGCGGAGGATCCAAGACCTGACCCTACGGGGATGTCAGAGCTTATTTCCACAGAGACTTTTCTTGCGCCCAGTTTTTCGATAGCCAGGGAAACATATGGATGTATCTCGTGATCAAGCCCTGTTGTTCCGAGGTCAGACGATATGGTCAAGGTGTCCGAACTCGTGGCAGTGACGCGTGCCCGTAATTCCACAGCGCACGCGATGGCGCACTCTCCGTAAACCACGGCATGCTCGCCGAAGAGGTATATCTTTCCAGGGGCTGAGCAGGTTATCATTTCAAAATATCTCCATCTCAAAAGATGCGATGAATAAATATAAGCATTCCCGATATTTAATGGACATCTAATGACCCGGGATAAACGAACAATAAAATTTACCAGACCGATCGCATCCAATAAGGAAGGGCTGCAGCTATCCACTCCAGAGATAGTCGCAGCATACATAGCAAAGCGGCTTAAGACCGACATAATCGCAGACCTGGGGTGCGGGATAGGGGGGCAGGTGATATTCTTTGCAAGGGAATGCAAAAAAGTGTATGCAGTGGAGAGAAATCCTGAAAAGCTTGAATATGCAAAGAAGAACTGCGAACTCTATGGGGTCAAAAATGTGGAATTCATACCTGGGGATGTTCTTGAGCTAAGTACCATTGAGAAAGTATCCGACGCTAATATCATCTTCTCAGACCCTGCGCGACCGCTGTCGGAAAAAGAGCGGACACTTTCGAACCTTGAGCCTCCGATAACAGAAATATTGAAGCTTTATTCTGACATCACGCCCGAGCTTGCTTTCCATGCGCCTGTGCAGATGCCACCGTCGCGAATAGCTCTGGACTGCGAATGCGAGTACCTCTCGCTGAACGGGCAGTTGAACAGGCTGACGCTGTATTTTGGCGCTCTCAAGCAGTGCGAGAGAAGCGCTGTTGTTCTGCCGGGTGAGGTAAAGCTTCGTTCTTCTGATGCGGCGGCGATAAAATCAGGCGACCTGAAAGATTACGTTTATGAGCCTGAGCCGTCGGTGGTTAAAGCAGAGCTCTTGAATGAACTTGCGTATGCAGTATCAGAAAAAGGCGATGAGATCTTATATTATAAAGGAGACGCGAAGCGCACGCTTCTGACGTCTTCGAAACTTATTGGGTCGCCATTCTTTAAAGATTCGTACCGGGTTGTGGGGAAAACTGAAATGGATGTTAGCGTGATAAAGGAACTGTTGAAGTCGAAAAACGCGGGAAAGGTTGTGCTTCGTTTTGATATTGAACCTGAAAGATACTGGGACGTAAGGAAAAAACTTGAAGCGGGATTGTCAGGCAGCAGGACGCTGCACGTTTTCGGGTTCGGGAAAGAGGTTGTGGTGGGGGAGAAAGTTAGGTAATAGAGAAATGGAAGATGTGAAAAAGTTTATTGTTGCTGGACAGGAAAGAAAGTAAAAAATCCAATACGAAATAAAATCACGGCAGCACAAAGATCCCTTTTTCAGTCTTCACTATCTTTATCTCATTTCCCGGCTCCACGCTCAGGAATTCTGGTCTTTTGACTGTTACGGTCTCATACGTATGAGGGTCAAGCACCTGTATAGTTCTTCCCTCGTCTGCGACCAGCACGGCAGACACGGCATCATCCCTTCTGCTTAATTTCTTAACATCCATCAGGTCATTGAAGTTCTCCATGAACCTTTTCCCTGTCTCAAGATCGATGCCGCTGACATGCTTCCCACACCCCCGAACCTCTATCACCGTGCCATCTACACTTATAATGTCCCCTCGCACGAATTCTGGAAGGCGAAGCGCATAGGTGATACGGTACAGGTCAACGCCATTCTTCTGCCCGATAAGCTTCGGGGACTCAGTGATTTTTCCTCCGAAAGTATCTATCACGGCTCTGCATATCTGCCTCCCGAGCTTTATCAACCCGACGTATATATCGATCCCTTCAGGCAGTTCTTCGGTCCTGGCAACAAAAGCAAGCTTGTCTCCCTTCTCTTGCGACCGGGCTGCAACCCCTTCAGCAATGGCAACGCATCTTTTGAGTTCCTCCGGCGTGGGGAGCCTTTTGTCAGCTCTTATCTGCACGATACCTTCAAAGTAGCCTCCCGATATCCTGCTGCAAGTGTCACAGGTTTCCCAGCTTATCCTGACCTCTGTATCCATCACCGCGTCTATGGGTGCGCCTTTTATCTCTCCTTTTGCCTCAACATGCACCATGTACCTGGAATAATCAAGCTGTTTTGACGTCAGCGCCAATTCAACGCTGTTGGCGTCTCTGTTTAGTTCCAGGTTCTCCTTCACGAAGGAATTAACTGTATCTTCTTCCTTGCCCCCGAACTGCCACCTGCCTCTCCTGAACACAGAACCGCAGGTCGGGCATATCCTGCCATAAACTATTTGCGGGGACCCAAGAAGTTTTTTGTTCCCGATGAAGCACTGCATACATACGTTATCATAGAAAACGTCTGCATCGCTGCCGCATTTCGGGCAGAATGATTTAGCCATTGTTCAATAAACTCCGGGTTGCATCGCGCACGCTTTTTTCAGAATTATAGACTGGCTTCCATCCAAGCGATTTTATCCTGTCGATAGAAAGCATCATTCTTGGCACATCGCCCTTCCACCCGCGGCTCCCTCCGGTATAATTGAATTCGACGTCCTTCAGGCACATTTCTTCAACTAATATTTTCCCGATCTCTGTCGCGTTTATTGTATCATCTGACCCGATATTGAATATGTTAACCATTTCGTCGCTGTTATCCATCGCAAAAAGGATCGCTTCGACACAATCATAAACGTGGAGATATGACTTGCGCTGCTTTCCATCACCCAGTATCTCAAGCGATGCCGGGTTATTCCTGAGCTTGTTCATGAAATCCACGATGATCCCGTGAGTGCTCCGCGGACCAACTATATTAGCGAACCTGAAAAGCCATGAATTCATATCAAAAGTCGAACAGTATGAGGTTATGAGCGCTTCGCAGGCAAGTTTCGATGCGCCGTATAGTGATATGGGAACAAGTGGTCCGTAATTCTCTGGCGTGGGTATGATCGTGGCTTCGCCGTAAACCGTGGATGTGGATGTAAAGAGGATGTTCTTTATTTTATTGATGCGCATCGCTTCAAGAAGATTGTATGTGGCGATTATGTTCTGCTCAAGATGGACTCTTGTATCCAAGAAACCAAGGCGGACGTCAGGATTGGCAGCGAGATGGAATACAGCATCTGCGTCTTTTACGGTTTTTTTCAGGTCATCCAAGTTCATAAGATCGAGCTTGATGAATTTAAGATCAGGGTTACCGGTATGCTCTTTGAGGAATTCCATTTTACCTGAGCTGAGGTTGTCCAGGACTATTACTTCGTCACCGCGCAGGAGCAGCCTGTCAATTAAATGGCTTCCTATAAAACCCGCGCCGCCTGTGACAATGATTTTGTTTTTCATATTATGATAGTGATTTTGTATTTTTTATCCAATTCTCTGGCTGTCAATATTAATGCTTTGTATGTTTCTATACTTCTCTGCCTCTCTGATCAGGAAATTAGTATCGAGTACAGTCAAAGCTTAACTTTCTTCTTCCCAAGTGGGGCTGTTATCCGCAGTATAAGTTCTGAAAAGCTTTCATTTTCTTTTTTAAGCGCTGCCAGCGCTTCATAGACTTCTTATAACAATGTTCTGTGGCTTAAATAAAAAATGCAAAAGATTATGATTTCACGCATAGTGTAAGACATACGAACCAAGTTCGGATATGGATGGGTTGCATGGTAAAAACAAACGGAAATGGTGAGAAAGTAAAATCCATGGAAAGCTGGATCTGGGATGCAGCTTGCAGTATCAGGGGCGCGGCTGATGCAGCCAAGTTTAAAGATTATATTCTCCCTTTGATTTTTATAAAGCGATTATGCGATGTGTTTGACGATGAGATTGACCGCATTGCAGAGAAAGTAAAGAGCAGAACCAAAGCCCTGCAACTGGTGGAACGAGATAAATCCATCGTGCGTTTTTACATACCCATTAAACCCAAAGACCCCGAAAAGGAAAGAACATGGGATGTGGTTAGAAAACTGTCTGATAAAATTGGGCAGCAGCTTACCGATATTCTTCGTGACGTAGCCAAGGAAAATAAAGACCTGCAAGGAATCATCGACCGTGTTGACTTTAATGCCACCACACACGGTCAGCGTGATATTGATGACGACCGATTGAGCAAACTGATTGAAAAGGTTTCCGAAAAGCGATTGGGATTGAAAGATGTGGAGCCAGATATAATCGGGCGCAGTTATGAATACCTGATACGCAAATTTGCTGAAGGAAGCGGACAAAGCGCCGGAGAGTTCTACACACCTACAGAAGTGGGTTTCATCATAGCGAAGATCATGGATGCCGAGCCTGGCATGGAAATCTACGACCCCTGTTGCGGCAGCGGCGGTTTGCTTATTAAATGCGAGCTGGTGATGGAAGAAAAAATGGCGCTGCGCTGTAAAGAGAAGTATGCGCCGCTTCAATTGCATGGACAGGAGTTTATTGCTTCAACCTGGGCAATGAGCAAAATGAACATGGTGATACATGACATGGAAGGGAAAATTGAAATTGGCGATACTATGAGAAATCCTGTTTTTAAAGAAGGCGGCAAACTGAAAAAGTTTGACCGAGTGGTAGCCAATCCCATGTGGAACCAGGACAAAGACAGCTTACCTTATGTCAATGACGATTTTTTTATCAATGATGAAATGGAGCGCTTCCCGGCAGGTCCCTGCGGGGGCAAGGTTGACTGGGGCTGGATACAGCATATTTACAGCAGTCTGAATGATACAGGAAGAGGAGGCGTTGTACTGGATACCGGAGCCGCCAGCAGGGGCAGCGGCAACCATGGGAGCAATAAAGAAAAGGAGTGCCGCAAATGGTTCGTTGAAAATGACCTGATCGAAGGCGTGATATACCTGCCTGAAAATCTGTTTTACAATACCTCTGCTCCGGGGATTATCATTTTCCTGAACAAAGCCAAGCGGCATAAGGATAAGATTTACCTTTTACATGCGGGTAAGGTATTTGTTTAGCTCATGCACAATTCGCGTCTGAGCACTTTTTCAAGCTCATCAAATCCGTTCTTATCCTGCAATCTACAAGTTGCCAGTAAAGAAGCAATATACTGATAATTCTCAGCTCCTTTCTCGGACCTAATACAACCAATGATCTTACGCATAATAACATGCTCTCTTATAGCCTGTTCAGCAAGATTATTAGTTGGTTCCATTCCAGGATAAAGCAGACAAGTGTACCAGCTCCCAAAACCATTTCTAAGATATGTCAAAGGTTTCTTTAGTTCTTTGAATTCGCTATATTTGGCAATAATCCCCTCCAATTCCTTCTCGAACGAGGCTTTTTTCTCAATTCTCTCTTCCTTAGAAGGATCTCTATCCAGGAATTCTCTCAATTTTTTAAAACAGGAATGGATATCTTCGGAAAAACTCTTTCCATTTTCTGATACATCGATGAAAGCATCAACTTCACGTAAGAGATGTGCCCAGCATCGTTGAAGCTTCATCCAGCTATAAGCCCGCCATCCATCGGTGCCATTCACTCCTCCAGGTTCTTTACCGAGAATTTCTTCAAGTACCTTCTTACCTCTTGATTTTCGAATAACGACGAGCAATTCATTGGTATCTGTCCGGAATATCCATAGCCACCAATTTATTCCATTGATCCTGATTCCGGTTTCGTCAATATACCTCCATTTTGCTCGACGTATCTTTTGAATCTTGTCTTCATAATCGTTCTTACAGGCTTCACCAACTCTTAATAAAATGTCATGAATCCCCTTTGGACTTATTTCAAAATCATTGTACCGTAATACGAAATCCTG
>JBGOYM010000044.1:0-11134 GCA_041479675.1 Candidatus Methanoperedens sp. | reverse complement strand
TTATCTCGTAAATTTCATCTCTAAAGAATATAAACGGGTAAGTTTTCACGGAACAGAGGCTAAATTAATTCAATTACAATCTGAGGCAATTCGTATCCCTCTATTGCAAAAGGAAACTACATGGAACGGATATGAAAATGAATTCAAAGAAGCAGTAAAAAGCCTGATTCCTAACGGTGTGCAGGGTATGATTTTTGGTGATATTTATCTCCAGGAACACAAAGATTGGGTGGAAAGAGTTTGCAGAGAACTGGGAATTGAGGCAGTTGAGCCGCTCTGGAAAAAAGTTCCGGAAGAAATTATGCTTGAATTTATAGATGCTGGCTTTGAGGCAATAATAATTAGTGCCAAAGCCGATTTATTTGGCAAAGAATGGATTGGTCAAAAAGTAGATAGAGACTTTTTGAGATACTTAAAAGACAATAACATTGATGCCTGCGGAGAAAATGGCGAATACCATACGTTTGTAACTGATGGCCCTATGTTCAGAAAGAAAATTAAAATAACCATGAATATACCGATTATGCGAGATGGTTACTGGTTCTTATGAACAGGCGAAAGAGATTTGTTATAATTGCATTGATACTACTTCTGGTTTTAACAATAATCATCGCCACAGCCATTGGCTCAACCAGCATCCCTCCAGATATTGTTTCAAAAATTTTGTTATATAAATTCCTATACATCGAGAAAACGTGGTCTGTCAGCCATGAAGTCATCATAAATGATATCCGCTTACCACGAGTGCTTCTGGGCGCTCTTGTGGGCGCTGCTCTGGGCACTGCTGGCTGCGCCATGCAGGGTTTGCTCAAAAATCCCATGGCTGATCCATATATAATAGGGATATCCTCAGGGGCGGCTGTTGGAGCTTCCCTTGCCTTTGTGCTATTGCTTCCTGTTCAGATAGTTTCCTTTGTATTTGCTGCAATATCCATTTTTGTCGTATATAATATCTCAAAAGTCGGAGGAAAAGTACCTGTGGACACACTTTTGCTCTCAGGCATTGCAGTTGGCTCACTTTTAGCAGCGATTACTTCCCTTATTATATACACTGCTGGAGTGCCCCATCAAATTATTTTCTGGCTGATGGGAGGCTTATGGACTGCTGACTGGGAAAAGGTAAAAATCAGCGTAGTTATGGTTATTTTTGGAATTCTTATGATTTATAAGCAGGGATGGAATTTAAATGTGATGCTGCTTGGGGAAGAGCAAGCTTCATACCTTGGCATAGACATCGAGCATGTGAAGCGCTATGTTCTATTGTTTGCTGCGCTAATAACAGCCTCGGCTGTCTCTGTTAGCGGCATAATTGGATTCGTGGGGCTTATAATTCCCCACATTATGCGCATTCTTACAGGTCCTGACCACAGAATACTCCTTCCTGCATCTGCCCTTGCAGGTGCAATTTTTTTAGTATCTGCCGATACCCTCGCCCGTACTATAATGGAGCCTGCTGAGCTGCCTGTGGGCATAATAACTGCTCTTTTTGGGGCGCCGTTCTTTATATACCTGCTGAGAAAAAGGAGGAAGAGCATCTATGTTTGAAGTCCGAAACCTTGATTTTTATTATAATGGCGTTCAAATCTTAAACCAGATAAACATTAATGCAGACAATGGGGATTTTATCGGAATTATTGGTGCAAACGGCTCAGGCAAAACTACGCTTCTAAAAGTAATATCCAGAGTTTTAAAACCAAAAGTAGGATGCGTTTTTGTTGATGGAAAAAACATCAATGAGATGAAAAGCAGAGAAATAGCAAAAAATATTGGAGTTGTGCCGCAAAATATTTCTATAAACTTTGATTTTTCTGTAGAAGACATCGTGCTGATGGGAAGAACGCCTTATGTGAAAAATCAGGAAACAATAGAGGATATTGCTATTGCAAGAGAAGCAATGAGACAAACGAATACATATCATTTAAAAGACAGGCTAATAACAGAAATAAGCGGTGGTGAGATGCAGCGTGTGATCATTGCAAGAGCACTTGCTCAAAAACCAGGGATTCTACTTCTTGATGAGCCAACATCTCATCTTGATTTAAAATATCAGATAGAGATATTGGAATTACTAAAAAGTCTCTCTAAAAAATTAATAGTTATAGCGGTTATTCACGATCTGAATCTCGCTGCCCATTACTGCGATAAAATAATTCTATTAAAGAAGGGGGAAATACTATCAACTGGAACTCCTCAGACGGTATTAACAAATAACAATATTAAGCATGCCTTTGACATTCCAGTAGAAATAATAACTAATCCGCTGACGAACTCTTTATTAGTGCTGCCAATACTGGAAAAAACATGAAATACTATATTAAAAATAATACCCTGATTATCGAGGGAAAATTTGAGGCATTGAGTTCAGGGGTGAACGGAGGTCGTGCCAGCATAGTGAGCATACTCAACCACCAGGTTCAGCCAGATTTCAACCACAAGCAGCCTGCTGAATACCTTAATTGCTTAGCAGACACTCTTAATATACCAGGACCATTTTTTGGACTTCTCACTGCGGTAAGCATGGATAACCTGTGTGTATCAACTGAGGATTACCTTACTGCATTTGTTACAGCAGGCGTCACCCACCCTTCACCGTTTAAGTTTGATAATTCAGTCAAATATTTAAAATCAAAAGAACTCTCTGAATTATCAAAAATAGGAACCATAAACATAATCTTAGTGGTTAAAGGCATCCTCTCTGAAGGCGCGATGGTGGGGGCAGTTATTACCGCTACCGAGGCAAAAGCACTCGCCCTCCTTAATCTTGGGTGTGATTTCATAGGAACAACAACAGATGCCGTAATCGCTGCGTATGAAAATCGACCGCATTTCTTTTTGGAATATGCAGGTTCAGGTACTGAATTTGGCGATATGATCATAAAGACCGTCTATAGAGGCATTAAAGAAAGTTTGAGATTATAAAATGCCGACAAATGACGCCCCCGTCTTTACTAACTTGAACTTTCATTAACTTTTTCCTCCTTTTGTTTGTGTTCTTTGATAATTGCAATGTATTCCTTGACCAGATATTCACTCAGGTCAAGAGTTCTGGCTATCTCCTGGGTACTCATACTTCCGTACAGAGTTCTCACCTTTTTAAAAGCCTTGATATATCTATCACATGCCTCTCCGGTATGCCCCGTTATTCGTTCAATATCAGGTGTTGGTATATTCTTCAGGAATATGCCAATAATGAGCTTTTTATGAGACGTTGCTCTTCCAATGTCATGAACTGTACCTCGATAGGGCAATACCACTTGATTTTCCATCTGATATTCCCTGATATCTTTGCCAATAGTTCCAATGCTAAAACCGAGCGATTCTGCCACATCTGCCTGAGATAGAACACCTTTCTGACTGTATGCTTCTCTGAGGATTCTTGCAACTTTGAACTTTCTCACCTCTTTATGAGAATATCCGTTTGCTCTCATTTTTCTATCTTCATCATGAACGACAGAAAGGATTACAGGTGTGATCTTCGTTTTCTCAAGAATCCCAACAGCAACAGCATTGCCGCCTATGACTTGAATGGAAGCCTGCTCTGGAAGTGGAGATTAGAAGGATACTCACCTGAACTTGCCTTAAGCCAGCGCTTTTTAGTTGTCCCCATTGCTCAGAATACTGTTACAGTAAACCCAGATGTCCATGGAATTTATGTTTTTGATTTAGAGCAAAAAGGAAGCGCCACATCCAAGCTTGCCTATATTTATCAAACGAAAGGGATTGTTATTGCAAGCGATATATCAAAGGATGAAAAATATATAGCAGCAGTCGAGGCGCCTGTGCGATTGGAAGATGGTAGTACCTTAGGAGAGTATAGACTTCATGTTCTTAGATAATTGCAGATGTGTAATTATTTAATTCACATCATATTTTCTTGACGAGGAGCAAGTGCCAGAGTAAGATACCCTGTCCCTGCCCCGATATCAAGTACTGTAGAGTTTCTATTCACATATTTTTTGAGTTTTCCAAGGAGCTGACCATTAGCCAGTATTTTTTTTCGGAAATACGCTCTTTCCACAATTCTGACCACGGCTTTATTTCATTAACGAGCTTCATTTTATTAGAAACGCAACTTCTATGGAGGAGAGAAGAGAATTATTAAGGTCGTTTCGCCCTTCCACTATGCCACTGATAATAAGCTTCCTTGATGCTATTTTTATTTTGTCGCCTACTTTGAAGTCGCGTATGTCTCCAAGAACATGCAGTATGCTGCTATTGGGGGGTCTTAGCCTCATTTCCTGAAATGTAACATCTGAAAGTTTCTCATTTCTATAGATGGGAATGTTTTCTGCTTCCTGTCTTAATCCGAGGGTCTCGAAGGCAAGCTCTGTGGGCAGGTATCCCCCTTTTACTCCTGGTATGCTTCTAACGATCATCAGGGTTCTCATTGTCTGCATAAGATTTCGAATAGTTCCGGGACTGCGGTTATTCATGAACTCTGTAAGCTCTATGGTCTTCACGGCGCTGCCTTTTTTCTGGTATATATTGACCAGCGCGGTAAGAATTTCTCTCTGGGTATTTGACAGGTTCAATTTTTCATTTTTCAAAATAATCACCGGTTCTTATAAATAGGAGGTGGGGGAGAGTATCCCCCGATAAACCCACCCCTTACCCGTCCATGGAGTCGCCGCACGGTATCCGCATGGCGAGGAGCTTTTGTTCCTTCGGTGCAAGTTTTGGATACATAAGGTCAAGAATTGCAAGAGCGTGGTAGCCTTCCCCATGCTGGTCTTTAATCTGATCCACCGCCCAGTTGAAGGCGTCCAGGACCTTTTGACCCTGCTTGTATATTCTACTCACTGCCTCGTTCACAATCGATTCGACCTCATTTCTTATGTTTTCCGTACTTTCACTTGCCATCTTTTATCACCTCATTGACATACTAATATGAAATTATTTCATATTCAGTAATACAATTTATCATAAACGTATTACTAACATAAATAGCTTATGGTACTTAAACCGATGAAAATTTAATTTCCTGCCCACTATGCTTATTATGGCCTTCTATTTTCTGAATAACACGATCAACCATACCGCCAGTAACAAAAACCATAACATTTAGCCCTCTCACGGCAGCCAGTATGCTTGACTGAATTACATCCACGTCAAAATCGCAATGAATACCTGCTTTTCTAACCACCACTTTTGCAGAGGTTCCCATAGCGCCTATTTTAAGTGGTTCGTGCTCGGCTATTATTGTAAATATCGTTGCCAGGTCAACCGCTCTTGAGCCTCCTTCTATTACACGCGGGATGGGCACTATATAAATATTCCCGTTTTTTTGTGTAAGTGTTCCTGTTATCCCACCTACAACAATATCCTCACCAGCCATGGCATTATACAGCACTTTGCCGAAGGCTGTGGTTTCAGCGTTCATGTCGATATCCACTCTGGTGGTGCACACCATACCGTCTTTCATAACCAGACCCACCTTTTCTCCCGCACATACATCTGTCCCAGCTACGGCGCACCTTACCTTAAGAACATCGAAAGGCTTTGATACAGATTCTACAAAATTCAGCATAGTTAGCGGTGAATCTCCCCCGGATATGCCCCTCACCTTCAACTCACGGAAAGTCTGAACAAAGGTTGGAAGTCTAAGCCCTGTCTCGGAAATCATGGTATGGTCGGCAAATATTTGAGGAGGAGAACCATGCTTTTTAATTCTTCCTTCGTGAAGGACATATATGCGGTCTGCCCATTTCGCTGCCAGGTCAACATCATGAGTAGAGAAAATGAGCGTCCTTCCCTCAGCGTTTAATTCATCCAGGATCTCGATAATTTCGGCGCAACCCTGCGGGTCCAGTCCAGCGGTGGGTTCATCCAGAACGATGATTTCAGGTTTCATGGCGATCACACCTGCAATGGCTACCCGCTTTTTCTGTCCGCTGCTCAGGAAATGCGGCGGTTTATCAGCATAAGCTTCCATCCCCACAAGGCGGAGGGCTTCATCTACCCTGTGCTTTATTTCTGCGCCTGTAAGTTTCAGGTTTTTAGGACCGAATGCAACATCTTGCAAAACGGTGGGTGCAAGGAGCTGGTCGTCAGGGTTCTGGAACACCATTCCTACAGTGCGGCGAATGTGATGCAAGCCCTTTTTATCGTAAGCAAGCGGTTCGCCTTTCAGATACACGGTACCATTTATGGGTCTTAAGGTGGCGTTCAGGTGAAGAAGAAGAGTGGATTTGCCAGCGCCATTTTGGCCCAGGATAGCCGTGATGCTTCCTTTTTCAAATGAGAAATCAATATCATCCAGGGCTTTTGTACCATCGGGATACTGGTAGGTCACATTTTGTGCATCAATGATATTCATAATTTTTTCTTCCAATCAGATTAATACCGTGTTTCGCGTCAGGATTGTTACGAAAGCGAGAACTGCCTCAAATAATAAAATTGCAAAGAGTGCTGTGATGCTTATTTTTGTTTTATTTTCCTGATAGGCAAGACTGTTTGTTTCACCGTCATAGCAGCGGGAGTTCATGGCTACAAAGAGTTTTTCACCCTGATGTATTGTGCGCAGAAAAAGTGTGCTGGCAAGCATTGAAAAGACTTCGATCTTTGTGCGAAAACTACCCTCGCCCCTCATTTGGGATGCCAGCCACATGCGTTCCGCTTCCTCTAAGAGCAGAAAGATGTAGCGGTATATCATCATGGCAAGTTCGATTACGACCTCTGGTATTCTAAGCCATCTTAATCCAGTAAACAGTTCTGTCATTGGCGTAGTAAGTGCAAGAAAGAAGAGACATGCTGAGCCTGCAAGGGTTCTTGATGCCACAAGCAGTCCCATATTAGCTCCCTCTTTTTGCACTACAAAAGTGTGGGATAGTATTTCAAAAGAATACAAAGGGCTGTCTGCATATCCAAAAAACAAAGACATCAACAACAGGCTAACAAGCCCAAAGAAAAGAGGTGTTAACAGAAGTAATAAATATGTTCTAAGTTTTATTTTTGCTGCAAACAGTATCAGGATGGTTGCTATGATGAAAGCTAAAAGGGGTGGGATAGGGGATGTTGATGCTACAGTAATTAGCAGTGTCGTGATGGCAAAGATGACTTTCAATCGTGTATCAATATGTCTCAGCCTGTTTGTGTGGGCTATAGTATCGATTGTCGAGTGGATCATGGCTGGTCTCTATTTTTCTCTTTCCTGCCAGTGTACAGACCTGCTATGTATCCGATAATACCTGTGCCGATAGCTGCCTGCAATGAGAATAAAAGGGTTTCTATCTCACCGCTCGGTGGCTCCCAGAGTGGCGAAAACCACGGCTTATAATCGCTCATCTCGCCTATCTTATTCGCCGCGGCAGCATCGGCTCCTCCCCATTCTGGAGTAAGCCCGATCATGCGCGGTACAAAAGCTGTTAACAGCAGAATAACTGCAATCAAAAGCGCAACGATTAACGAAAGTTTTTTTAGCTCAGACATTTCATGCCTCTGCTAATTTTGATTTATCACTGATGTGGAATGCTTTGAACACATCTGGTTTTAAAGCTAACAGATACCTGAGAAGCAGCATGGTGACAAGTCCCTCGATTAGTGCAAGGGGCACCTGTGTAATCGCAAATATGCCTGAAAATCCCAGAAATGATTTCAGAATCCCTCCCACAGGTGCAGGAAATGCAAGAGCCAGTTGGATAGAAGTGGTAACATAGGTTGCCAGGTCCCCAAGAGTGGCTGCTGCAAATACTGCAATATTAAACCCTGCAATTCCGCGTAGAATTTTATACGCAAGATACGCTACGAAAGGTCCGGCGATCCCCATGGAAAAAACGTTGGCGCCAAGTGTGGTGATACCTCCGTGAGCCAGCAGTAGCGCCTGGTATAACAGCACGATTATGCTTATCACTGAGGTGATAGCAGGCCCGAATATAATAGCGCCAAAGCCTGTGCCTGTGGGATGAGAGCAACTGCCTGTAACCGAGGGTATCTTTAGCGACGATAGCACGAAGGCAAAAGCGCCTGCCACCGCAAGCATGGGCTTTGATTCAGGATGTTCATTTACAACTTTTTTCAGTCTCCATACGCCGTAGACAATAAAGGGAGCCGAGACGGCGTACCAGAAAATTACCCATACCAGGGGCAGAAATCCTTCCATTATGTGCATATTGATCAGACGCTTCATGCAGCCAATGATAAAAGAATCTGTGTTTTTGGGTTATAGTTATTACCCGAATGGGTAATGATGGAAGAATATAAAAAGAGTGATGGGAAAATATGCATTTCATTCAGTCTTTTCCTAAAAAAGGAAAAAATTTAATGACTACATCTTTTCCATCTTTTCCAGCGCTTCTTCAAGCGGCAATGCGGGAGCTATATGGGGGACGCCCAAATCTCTGAATGGATATGTTATCTTCAGAATCGATTCCTCATCCGGGGCATCGAATATTGCCACCGACATGTGTCTGCCTATCAGGAGATACCTGCCTATCAGTTTCACTTCTTCAGGATATTTGATTTCTTTCCAGAGTTCCAGAAGTTTTGATGTATTCTCTGGAGCCCACTTGAACCATAGTACACACAGCATACTTTCACCTCCTATATCCTGTTTGCAATTAAGATGATATAAATATGTTGGTAACCTAAAAGTTCATTAGGATGGAAAATTAATCTTTAAATTAAAAGAATGGAGGAGTTTAAATTGACAGAAAAAGAAGAATTTGTCGAAGAGCTCAGTGGGCTGTTAGAGGATAATGCAACTGAGCTGAAAAAACAGTGGGTAAAGGAAATGACTGAAATGGGTTTACTGGAAAAGCTTTCGCCGCTCGAGATAGAGCAGCAATCTACAGCTATCTACGATACCTGCGTTTTGACCGTTAAAACAGGGATGTACGAGGCTGCTAAAAAATATGCAAGAGAAATGGCGAAAAAGGGCGTGCTGGAAGCAATGACCGTAGACCAGATAATAATGGGCATGCTGAAGCTGCGGGATGTCTACGGCAGGTTTATTTTTTATAAGTACCAGAAAGATGTTGAAAAACTATACAAGGTACTGGGCGTCTATGAACCTGTTGCAAACAGGATTTTGAACATAGTTGCCCTTTCCTTCGTAGAAGAGCAGGGAAGGGTTATCAAGGAGCAGCAGCAGGCAATGATCGCACTCTCCACCCCTGTGCTCCAGATACGTGACCAGATACTGGTGCTTCCTTTAATAGGCACTATAGACTCTGCAAGGGCAGCCCAGATTGTTGAGCAGCTATTGAATAGCATCGTGGATACCCAGGCATCCGTAGTCATATTAGATATCACAGGAGTGCCTGTGATAGATACTGCAGTTGCTAACCATCTGATTAAAACCATACAGGCAGCCAAGATGCTGGGCGCCGATACCATAATAACCGGGATAAGCCCTGCCAATGCCCAGACCCTTGTTACTCTGGGGGTTGATCTCTCGATGATGACCACGAGAGGCAGCCTTCGCTCCGGCGTGAAACTTGCAGATGAGATGCTCAAGCTTGTAGTGATGGAGAGGAAATGAGCTTCAGAGAAGCTGAGATACAGAAAGAAAATTAAGTCAAATAGCTAAAGAAAACCAAAAAGCAAGACGGGAATATGCACAAACTGGAAATCTACGAAAAGATCCTTGACAATGTGGAGGAGGAGATCATGCTTCTTGACAAGGATTTCCATATCCTCTGGGCAAACAAGATGGTCTTTGAAAAGTACGGTGAAGATATCATTATGAACTTCTGTTATAAGATAACCCATGGGATAGACCATATCTGCAAGCCTCCATACGATATTTGCCCCATTGATGAAGTATTAGAGACAGGCAAGCCCACTACTATCCTGCACACACACTTTGACAGGAAAGGCAACAAGATATATGTAGAGGTTTCTGCATACCCTGTTTATGAGAATGATGAGATTACAGAATTCATACACATGTCCAGAGACGTGACAGAACGGGTGATGACCGAAGAAAAGCTGAAAGAACAGCAGCAGGCAATGCTTTCCCTTTCCACGCCAGTTCTACAGATACGTGACCAGATACTGGTGCTTCCCTTAATAGGTACAATAGACTCTGCAAGGGCAGCTCAGATCGTGGAGCAGCTTCTAAGCAGCATCGTGGATACACAGGCTTCTGTGGTCATAATCGATATCACTGGTGTGCCTCTAATCGATACTGCGGTAGCAAATCATTTAATTAAAACCATACAGGCTGCCAGGATGCTGGGAGCAAATACCATAATAACCGGGATAAGCCCTGCCAATGCCCAGACTCTCGTGACCCTTGGAGTTGACCTGTCCATGATGACAACAAGAGGAAGCCTTCGCTCCGGCGTGAAACTTGCAGATGAGATGCTCAAGCTTGTGGTGATGAAAAAGAGGTAAGAAATGGAGATACCCATACTGAAAATCGAGGATTTTTTAATCGTATCCTTTCAGACCGAACTCAGCGACGATGAAATCGACAAGCTGATGGAAGAGATACTCGACAGGATAAAGGCAACCAATGCGAGAGGCATGATCATTGACATCACGGCCCTCAAGATAATCGACAGCTTCATGGCAAGATCTTTATCTTCTATCGCAACCACAGCAACTCTGCTGGGAGCCAAAACCGTGGTTGTGGGAATGCAGCCAGCGGTTGCTCTGACCCTTGTCGAGCTTGGTTTGAGGATTAAATGGAATGTTCAAACCGCCCTCAATCTTGAACGGGGCATTAACCTTTTGCGAGAAGCTTTAAAATCAGAAAAGGACGTAGTTTATGAGTGAAGACACACTGCCAGTCAAAAACGATTCTGATATAATTTCTGTGAGAAGCTTTGGTAGAAATGCAGCAGAAAATGCTGGTTTCGGGATTGTAGACCAGTGCAGGATCACCACAGCAATCTCCGAGCTTGCCAGGAATGCGGTTGTCCATGGAAGAGGAGGTTCGGTCACCATCAAAACAATTCAGAATGAAAAAAAAGGGATCGAGATAATATGCAGGGACGAAGGACCCGGGATAGTCAATCTTGAACTCGCTCTGCAGGGAGGTTACAGTACTGTTGGTGGACTTGGAATCGGTCTTTCCGGGGCTAAGCGACTCATGGACGAGTTCCAGATAACTTCCAGCGCAGGTAAGGGTACTACCGTGATCATCAGAAAATGGTTAAAATGAAATTTGGTGTAGCTACACGTCCAAATC
>JBGOYM010000043.1:0-11363 GCA_041479675.1 Candidatus Methanoperedens sp. | reverse complement strand
TATGAGTCCAGCCATAGCGTGGAAGGATGGGGAGAACCAGACAGCATGAGCCTTGTCGTAACAGTGCCGCGCGAGAATAACGTGCCTGGCGTCCTGTACGGTGAGATATGGGATGTGACCTGGACAAGGTCGCATGTGTGGAGGCATTATTACACTGTTTATTATGAGTGCACAAAAACAAAGACGGTTCCCTGCTCTGGTAGTGATGGGAAACCTTCCACATGCACCATAGAATATACCACCACATGCAGCCGCACTGAATATTATGAAATGACCACCACGGATACAAGGCTGGACAGGGTTACGATCACGCTTGAGGCACAGGAGAACTCCCGAACAAGCATTCAGATGAATTACAGAGACAGCGTGCTGTCATCGAAGAATGATGTTGTCAAACCTTATGAAGAGCAGGACGTGGCTTTCAGCGCGGCGCATACTGATCCGCAGCTTGAAGAGGCTTATGTGCGGTATAAGAGCGATGTGTTTGATGCGAATAAGGTCAGTAATCTCAAGAACCAGGGTCTTGCAGGGGATACTGATGCGCGGACGTATTCTTCAAATTCTCCTCCGCCAGATAATATCGCATCCCCCGGATGGCTGCCCGGAGAGGCAAAGGACGCTGTGGATGAGATAACGGATGCTATCAGCAATGATGTGCATCTTGATCCTGATATCAATTATAAGAGGTTCCCTGTCCCGTCCGACTTTCTTGTTGCGGCGCGGGATGACCTGATAATGAAGATCGCACGGAACGAATCGCAGTATGTGGATAAGGAGAGGTATTTTAATGGCGCGCTGTATCATTTCACAAGCTCGAAGCTTATTTCGCTTGTGCGTGAGTGGTATGTGGATGAAGTGAAGTACAGGATATACGAGAAGTTCACAGGCGGGAGTGATATTATCAATTCTGAGATAAAGAAGAATTTTTCTGAGCCTGATGGAGTGATGCAGGCGAACAGGGATGGAGCAAAGCTTTTATCGAAAGGGATGTATCTGCCATTAGGACTGACCATGAGAGCGTATCACACTGACGATGAAGGGAATGTGTATCCTGATGAGGTTCTTGAGGCATGGAACGAGAGCGTGACGCTGGGGGTGGACCAGGAGCCGGATTATCTTTTTTCGACGAATGATGATGTTGAATTGAGGACACTTGGTATCAGGAGTTTCAATATTTTCGGTCCCACAGGGTTGCCGGTGCTGCCATCAATGAACCCGTGGCTCGTTCAGACGAATGCCTGGAAGATCGAAGTACAGGGGAAGATAAACAAATTTGAGGTGTTTGATGGTGATGATGAAACGCATCCGAATCCGATTTTCGGGCATGAGGCTCAGGTGTATGTAAGGGAGAGATTACCAGTGGAAGATCCTTTGAATAATTATGAATATATAGGTGATAATCTTCCCATAAGATTTAGTTTCACAACAGGAACTTTCATAGTTGTTCCTGCGGGAAAATTTATTGGAGATGATTTAGTGCATGTTTTGGAAGAGAACAATTTTGATGAGAATTTTGAGGTAAATTCATGAATAATTTATTAAAACTCATAATGATAACTGTAATATTCACTTCAATTCAATTAGCCGGTGCGGTAACGACTGAAAATGAATATGGCAATGTAAAAGCATGGTTTAATGGGGAAGAAGCAACGGTTAAAAATGTTCGATTAAAAATAGGTGAACCTGCTGATATTAAAGTAATGGTTACTTCGAACATTAGTGGAAATGTATACGTGGAATTAGCGAACCCATTAGTTACTGAGCCATATCGAGTCATAAATGGACCGAGCTTGATAGGAAAAACAATCTCAAATAGTGGGATTTCAGAGGGGTGGTCACAAACATATGTTTGGACTATCACTCCCAACGGAGCATGGAAAAATGGCAATGCACCAATAAATATTTTTGTATCTTTCAGTAAAAAAGGTAATCAAAAACCAATAGAGTTTACAATTGCAGACCCCTACATCCTTGACGAGCAGTACTCAGGCTCCACCCCTGCCCATACAACAGGCGCCGCGCAGCCCTCACCCACCGGCACTTCATCAGAGCAGCAGCAGGCGCCGTTCCTATCCGCTCTCGCCGCGCTTGTTGTTATACTGGGAGTATGGACGATCCAGAAAAAAACAAACCGCAGATGAACGTACTATTAACACTTTCGGTCAACATTAGCTTTATAGCGCTGGGGTGCGACCCCAGACCCCGGTGAGGCGCCGCCGCTGGCGGGGTTTAATATGACATCCCAGGTTGCTTATAATCACAACACTCCTTAAATTGCTCCTCTCGCTGTCCGCCTGCGAGCGCATGAGTCCGGCTTCAAGCTCATCGCAGAGGGACTTGAGATGGTCAATCTCGGCGACGATGCGGAGTTGTTTTTCAAGAGATTTTGAACTTTCTGATACTCTTAATGCTCTTAATGACTTTATTTGAGTCAACTGGCGTTGGAACTTGCGGAGATTTATGCACAAGATCAAAATCCGCTATAATAATTCCTTCAAATCCTTTTTCAAGGTCACACAACTTGTATGAATCAATATCACTCCTCTTGCATCCATTTTCAACTAAACCCCTGTAATAATCTCTGTGAAGCTGTCCGAATATTGACGTTCCTCCAAATAGCGCTGTGTTTGAAATTATTATGTATGAAGGAATGTTTGTCACATGGGAGTTAGCATATTCATGGAATCGCTCGATCCCTTTTGCATCACTATATGATGGGCAGAAAATGATGTCAGTATGATCACAAAACTTAGCATAATTCAGGAAATCTATGCATACAAGTACCGAAAATGTTCCAAATTGAGTTTCATATCTGTACAGTTTATCACCGGATTTCATTCCTCTGCCTGTTATCTCAGGGTCTTCAGGACGGGATGGAAATTTCTTTAATTGGGGCGGAACTTCAATGTTCATTATCACAGGACATTCATTAAAGTCATTCTTGTAATAACTTCCTCCAATAATTATCATATCTGGATATCGACTCTTGATATCCTGAACCCATTCTTCAAACATGCAAAGCTCAGGCAAACATGCAATATTAGCGCCGTCACTTTTTGCATTATCAAGAGCTGAAATGATTTTGTGTTTGCACTCTTCCTTATTCTCTAGGGCGAGCGGGAAGGATTTTGTCAATTTATAGCAAAATTGAATCACAGCTATTCTGACTATCTCATTTTGAGTGTCACTGATATGAACCGTCTGGATGCGGGGAATATTAAGATTCTTGAGATCAGGCCTAAAAATATCATTAATATTCTGCATCCCCACCCTAATCAGCTTTGTTGTCAATGGCGCCTTTTTTTCGGTGGTAACAAGAAGGTTATCAGCGTACTCAAAGTATCGACCACAATCATTAATATTGTTTTCGAATTCATTAAGATTTTTTGGTTTCTGTGCCTTTCTGAGGGCTAGATCAAGGTATTTTATTACTTCAAGGAGCTTTTCTTTGCTTTCTGAACCTTCAATGGCGCTTTTTGCCTCAGTAATATATTTTTGCACTTCTGCGCCTGTTTCCTCTTTCGTGAAAGTCAGCGTATAGAAAGAACGATAAAACGGAAGACAGAATTTTGCAGGTTCAGACCAGAAACTCTGCTTTATGGTTTTCTCAAAATACCCGATAGCTGCTTCCATTTCTTTCTTACGATCGTCATCATTTTCAGAATTTGCAGCTTTGAAAATAGAGGCTTTGCCAAGAGAATAATTCGCATATGTCTTAACATCGCTATCTTCATCATGAGTCAGTCTCTGCAAATCATTCCATGCCTGGTCTTTGTCTGGAACGTAAGCGAAGGCACCTCCAAGAGCCAATGCTGCTTCAAAAC
This sequence comes from Candidatus Methanoperedens sp., assembly GCA_041479675.1. Taxonomy (GTDB): domain Archaea; phylum Halobacteriota; class Methanosarcinia; order Methanosarcinales; family Methanoperedenaceae; genus Methanoperedens. The sequence continues at coordinate 7,539 of JBGOYM010000043.1, read as the reverse complement.
GGCCGAAGTTTCCCTCATCTTGAATGATCTGATGTAAGTCGTCTTGTGCTTGTTTTTTATCATAGACATAAGCAAAAACACTCCCAAGTGGGTCTGTTGCGCCCCATCCCACATTGATCTCTCCATCCTGTGCAAGGTTGATCAAATCATTCCATGCTTGTTTCTTATCAGGAACTTGAGAAAACACGTTCATAAGCACACATGCAGCAACCCAGCGCACATCGCTGTCAGTATCTGAAGTTAGCCGGTGCAAGTCATACCATGCCTGTTTTTTATCAGGGACTTGAGAAAACACGCTCATAAGTGCAGATGCAGCGCGCCATGGCACCTCACTGTCAGTATCGGAAGTGAGCCTAATCAAGTCTTCCCATGCCTGTTTTTTATCTAGCACATATGAAAACGCGCTCCCAAGTGCAGTTGCAACGCAAAAGCGCACATAGCTGTTAGTATCGAAAGTCAAACGATGAAAGTCTTCCAATGCCAGTTTCTTATCGGGCACATGCAAAAACGTGTTTCCCAGCGCTAATGCAGCCCCCCTGCGCACATAGCTGTCATTATCAGAAGTTAGCCGGTGCAGGTCTTCCCATACGTATTTTTTATTATGGGTTTGTGAAAAACTTCTAACAAGCGCATGTGCAGCGCCCCTCCGCACATCGCTGTCAGTATCGGAAGTCAGCTTTATCAGGTCTTCCCATGCATATTTTTTATCCTCAAGTAATGCAAAGTTGTTTTTCAGCTCCTCTACCGCTCTCTTCCTCTCCTCCACATCCTCGCTCCTCGCCATCCTGTGAATCTCAGCCTGATAGACCACTGCCTGTCACCGCTCATTTCAATACACCTGCGCATTTAAAGATGTATCGAAAGCGCGCGGGCGGAGGATGCTGATGGAAAACTCGGCTTGCAGCATGCGATTGAGGTTGCATGAATAAAGGGTTATTTTCCCATTCCATCATTTTATGCATAATTTACGATGGTGAAATAGGCTATGTTTATAACATAGTTGATTTATCATGAATCCTTCGTTCAACCGAAAATAAGGAAGATCTTATGGTACAATTAGGAAGTAAAAAACATCCTGCTATAGTTCATGTAAAAACACAAGAAAGAGCCATAGAAATCATGGAACTCTGTAATGAACATGGCTGGCAGGTTGTTGTAGGCATAGAACCAAGAAAACGCGAGGATATATCTGATGTAACAAAATTACTTGCTCTTCCCGAACCAAAAATAAAAGAAATAACACCGGGTCGCAATGAGCCCTGTCCATGCGGAAGTGGGTTGAAATTCAAAAAATGCTGTTCAAACCAAACAAAAGTGAAACCATTAATCAAAGATCGGGATAAGAAATGGTGGCATATCTGGAAATAAGTCGAAAGCAGAGCAATTAATCCGCGTTCATCTGCGTTCATCTGCGGTTCGGTCTTCAAAATCCCAGACCCTTCTTTAGCTTCGTGGTTTTTCGCTCCCCCTTCTGCTAATACTTCGCGCTCTTTGCGTACTTTGCGGTGCAGTCGTTTCGGATTCCATTAAGCACCGGGACTGTTAAAATATGTAATCAAAGTCATCAATCTGCGGCGCCTGTCCCTGAATTCTCGGAAATATTCTCTGATTCTCCCTCTATGCCTCTGAGTCTCCGTGGCTAATTTTTCAGATTGTTGATAGAAATCCAACGAGCAGTACTCAGGCTCCACCCCTGCCCATACAACAGGCGCCGCGCACCCCTCGCCCATCGGCACTTCATCGAAGCCGCAGCAGACACCGTTCCTGACAGCGGCTGGCGCGATTGCGGTGATGCTGGGGGTGTGGATGTGGAAGAAAAGGAGGACATATTGAATTTATTACCACAGAGCGCACAGAGTACACAGAGAATAACCCACCTCTGTGAACTCAGTGCCCTCTGTGGTTGATATTCTCTTTTCCATTTCAAAGCTTCTGATAATTCTTTGCGAACTTTGCGGTGCGGTCGTTTCGCATTTTGTGAAGCGCCCGGACTGTCGAAATATGTATTATAATCGATTATTATGCGGCGCCTGTCCCTGAATTCTAAAAAGATTTCCTAATTTTCCCTCTGTGGCTAAACGAGTGCTCTTGCGGTTGTGCTTGGGGTGTGGATATTGAGGCGCAGACGATAGGTGCTCGATGCACCAAATATTATTTGAAAAAGTTTATGTTATTTGCGGTAATCTGTTTGTACAGGAGACTGATCGATGGCTCGGATCGAAAAAGAAAACAAGAACCATACTGATGAACCTTTAGAAAAGAAACTCTGGAAGGCAGCGGACAAGTTGCGCAAGAACATGGACGCAGCCGAATACAAGCATATTGTATTGGGCTTGATCTTCCTGAAATACATTTCTGATGCTTTTCTCGAACTTCATCAAAAGCTGAAAGAAGGCAAAGGTGACTATGAAGGGGCAGACCCCGAAGATAAGAATGAATATACTGCTGAAAAGGTTTTCTACGTGCCCCCTTCTTCGCGGTGGAATTGGTTGCAGGGTCGTGCAAAACTTCCCACCATAGGTAAAGATGTAGATGAAGCCATGGATGCCATCGAAAAGGACAACCCTTCCCTGAGAGGGGTTTTGCCAAAGGTGTATGCACAGGAGAAGTTAGACAAACAGAGCCTTGGCGGTTTGATTGACCTTATAGGCAGCGCCGAATTGGGTACCAGGGAAGCCAGAGGTAAAGACCTCCTGGGCAAGGTATTTGAATACTTCTTAGGTGAATTTGCATTAGCAGAAGGTAAGAAAGGCGGCCAGTTCTATACCCCGGGCAGCGTGGTTAAGTTGCTTGTGGAGATGCTTGAACCTTATGAAGGGCGCGTTTTAGACCCCTGCTGCGGTTCCGGCGGTATGTTTGTGCAGAGTGAAAAGTTCATTGAGGCGCATCAGGATCACTATAAAAAGAATAATGGCAGGAAATTAAGCATTGATAGCAGCAATGTAAAATGGAACAATGAAGGCTCTTTTCTCAATGATATGCATAAGGATATGAAGGCCGATTACATCATTGCCAATCCCCCATTCAACGACAGCGACTGGAGCGGCGAGCTGCTACGTGATGATGCACGCTGGAGCGTGTTAGGACAAAAACTGCCGCCACCGCCAGCCAACGCCAACTATGCATGGATACAGCACTTCCTCTATCACCTGGCGCCGACCGGGCAGGCGGGCTTTGTTCTGGCTAAGGGTTCGCTGACCACCAAAACCAATAATGAAGGTGAAATACGCAGGGCGATGGTGGAAAATGATCTGATAGATTGCATTGTGAATCTCCCTACCAAGTTATTTCTGAATACGCAAATACCCGCTTGCCTCTGGTTTTTAAGCCGTAACAAACAGCAGCGCAAGGGCAAAACATTGTTTATTGATACCCGCAATATGGGGCATTTGATTAACCGCAAAAACAGGGAATTGTCTGAAGATATTGCATTGATTGCAGGAACTTATCATAATTGGCGCACAGGTGAGGGTGAATACAAGGATGTACAGGGCTTTTGTAAATCGGCGGCACTGGATGAAGTAAGAGCCTTGAACTATGTATTGACGCCCGGAAGATACATTGGCTTGCCTGATAATGATGAGGATTTCAATTTTGCTGAAAGGTTCAATGGCCTGAAAGCGGAATTGGAGCGGCAGATCGCGGAAGAAGGAGAACTTAATAATAAAATTCAGGAAAATCTGAGGAGGGTTAAACTATGAGTGAACATGATATTCGCTGGAAGCAACGCTTTGAGAATTTTGAAAAAGCATTTCTCTTTTTTAACCCACCTTCTCCAGATTCCTATCAAATCGTAATCTTTTTTAAAAGTAAATAATATTCCATAAATCCTATTCCTATCGTTTTTCCATACTTATTATTATTTTTGCTTTGGAATATTAAGAACAGATTTTCTGACAGTAATCTATTTATAGATAGCGTTTCATATATTAAATTAAGAACAGACTATGGTAATGCAACTTTTAAGCCATTCGAAAAAAAATGCAAAAGGCAAAACATACAAATACTATAGCATTGCAGAACCCTACTGGGAAGACAACAAAAATAAAAAAAGAAACTTATTCTATTTAGGAAGCCTCACATCCTTACAGGCACAACAGATCCGCAATATACTGAAAGTTACTCAATCCGAGGACACATTCACTGCAACTTTTGAAGACCTGCTATTCGAAAATCACTGGCGTTATCTTGACATTGCATTTCTTAACCATCTATGGGATCAAGAATGGAAAGGATTATCAGGTATTTTTCCATCACCTGAAGAAACCAGCAATACCAGACAAAAAGAAATATCAACGGCAGACATCGCAAAACTTCTCACTTTCTATCGATGCTTAGACCCAGGAAGTTACCTATCAGCTGTAGAATGGTTTGAAACAACCACCTGTAACCTTCTTCTTGAAATGGAGCCTATTCAGGTCAATGAATCCAGATTTTACCGTGAACTCACAGCAATCGAAAAACAAAAGGAAAAGATCGAGCAATGGCTTTACCAAACACTCAAAAACCGAAATGAGAAAGGCATGCGAATTATTTTCTATGATCTCTCGGATTCATATTTCGAAGGAAGAAAATGTCCAATAGCGAAACCTGGAAGAACTAAAGCCAATGGCTTCCGGGAAAAAAGAATAATTCTTTCCCTGCTTGTTAATTCAGAAGGCTATCCCTTTTCCTGGAAAATCCTTGAAGACTACACGGCCGATGTCTCAACACTCACAAAAAATACTGATTTGTGGAAACAGCAATTCAACTTTTCAAAAATAATATTAGTTTTTGACCGTGGTATGGTCTCAGATGAAAATCTCCTAAATCTGGAGAATAACCAGAGCTACCTTTATATCACAGCTCTTGATAAAAACCAGATCGCTGGGGTTGAAAAAATAAATCTGGAAAGGTTCAAGGATTTAACAAATGAGATCATTGAGAAAGAGATTTTATCAAAAGGATTGACAAAATATGATGATGTAACTTTCTATGAAGATATGGGAGTCGATAGTACCAGCAGACGACATATCCTTATCTTCAATTCGGATCTCCTCAAAGACCAACGAAAAACTAGAGAAAAGCTAATCGATATAGCAATAAAAGAATTGGAAGAAGAGAAAAAATCGCTATTGGATGCGCAAAAAAGCCGAAATCTTAAGCCCACAGAACATAGGATTAGTGAAATACTTAGGAAACGGGGGGTTCAATCTTACATTGACACCAAACTTGAAAGTATCAATCTATCTGGAAAAACTGGATCATCGATCAACAGCTTTAATCTCACATATGAAAAAAATGTTGGAGCTATAAAAAAAGCAATGCTGGCAGATGGTATTTGGATGCTGGTAACAAACATTACTGAGACCATAGAAACTGAAGAGTACAGACTTAAACCGGAAGAGCTCATCTGTGCTTATCGAGATAAAAACAGGATTGAGGAAGCTTTTAGGGATGTAAAATCGTTCATTAAATTCCAGCCGACATTTGTTTATACTGATGACCATGTTCGTGCACATTATACGATTTGCATTTTGTCGTACTTGCTGGATATGACAGTCACAAATAGGCTCAGACAAGAACCGATTCAAGGGATAGGTAGCATGGATAAAGTTTACAGGATTCTGAGGAGATGTGAAGTTGGAAAATTGAGTGTGAAAGGAACTGACTGCAGCGGGTTGAAACTCATGCCTCTAACGGATGAGCAAAAGAATGTTTTAAAGCTGTTTGATTGTAATTATATTGTGAGGGGGGAATTTTTAAAATCAATAGGCGTTAAGTGATTAAGAACAGATTTTTAAACATAGGGTGGTTTACCGATATGGATATTGGTTTGAATCTGACGAAGATGGGTTTTAAGGGGGCAGTTGAGAAAGAAAGCTATACTCCTATTGAAATTGGCGGTCTGGTACAGGCATTTGAGTTTACGTTTGAATTGGGCTGGAAAACTGTGAAAGATTATCTGGAAGAACAGGGTATTGTGACCAGATTCCCACGTGAAGCAATAAAAGAAGGGTTCAATACACAGGTTATAGAAGACGGCCATTCCTGGCTACATATGCTTGAAAAACGAAATGAACTTTCGCACACCTACAACGAAACTGTAGCCAAAAACGCTGTTGATATTATCAAGCGCCGCTATTATCCTGCAATCAAGCAGGTATATCAATACTTGAAAGACCAAAAATATGGATGAAAATTATTTTGGTTTGAAAGATGGCGATATAGAAATAATAATTGCCATTCTCAAGAAATATCCCCAGATAGAGCAAGCTCTCATTTTCGGCTCAAGGGCTAAGGGCAATTACAAGCCCGGATCTGATGTGGATATTGTCTTAAAAGGCAGTGTTCATGATATTACCACTGAGATAGGTTTTTCACTCAATGAAGATAGCCTTTTACCTTACAAATTCGATGTGCTGGATTATAACAGCATTTCCAACCAGAACCTGATCGACCACATCAACAGGGTGGGGATTGTGTTTTATGAAAAAAAGAGGCAATAGAGAGACTTGGCATAATGCATCCGAATAAACCATTCTTTAACGATGTAAGGACGGCGGGAAATGAGTGAGTGGAAGGAATCAAAATTATCTGAAGTAGCAATGATAATTATGGGACAATCTCCACCGGGTTCATCTTACAATGAGGATGGGACGGGGCTGGTATTCTTCCAGGGTCGTACTGATTTTGGTTTTCGCTTCCCTGAACCAAGAGTTTACACAACAGAACCTAAGAGATTAGCAAAACGGTTTGACACATTAGTAAGCGTTAGGGCCCCGGTAGGCGATATGAACATGGCTTTGCAAGATTGTTGTCTTGGTCGAGGTGTAGCAGCGTTTCGATACAAATATAATCCATCATTTACTACATACACCTATTACAAACTAAGGTCGTTAATGGCTCAAATAAAACAGTTTGAAGATAGCGGGATTGTGTTTGGTTCTATTGGTAAGGATGATTTAAAAAAGCTTGAAAACATTATCCCTCCAAAGGATTTGATTCAAACATTTCAATCAGAAGCAGCCCCATTAGATGATAAAATATTTAAAAATTCAATTCAAATTAAAAATCTCACCCGCCTGCGTGATACGCTATTACCGAAATTGATGAGCGGAGAAGTCAGAGTGAAGATATAGAATAAATGGAGATCTAATAAATGAAAAAGGATACATCAAATCATCAGTTATCAATCAAAAGTCAAAAATCCAACTTCCTTTTTTACACCACAAAAGAGGGGGCTCTGGTGAAAAATCGGTGGGTAATCTTAAAAAATTTTGGTGAAAATGAGGTTGGTGAATCGGTGGGTAACAACAAAAAAAGTTACAAAGCATCAGAATTTCTCTGATGCTCCACGCCCTTCTGGATAAATCCTATCCATCTATTGCGTCCAAGTTTTAAATCAATACCAGCGGCCTGTGCTGGTGTCGATCCATTCAATCCTTGATGCAATCTGATATGATTATAAAAAGCTCTAAATCCGTCATTAAACGTTGCAGTAGTATTCTCATTCTGCAATCCCCTCATGGTCTTGAATCTCTCCCTCACAGTATTATG
>JBGOYM010000042.1:0-11597 GCA_041479675.1 Candidatus Methanoperedens sp. | reverse complement strand
TTGACAACGCTGGGAGCATGCCGTGAGGTAGGACGAAGCTGCTTTTTGCTATCCACACCTGAAACGAGGATACTTATCGATTGCGGGGTATCTGTAAGCAGTGATGATAACGGCACACCTTACCTTTATGTTCCAGAGGTTCACCCTATAAATCAGATAGATGCAGTAATTCTGACGCATGCACACCTTGATCACATCGGACTTGTTCCGCTTTTATTCAAATACGGCTATGAAGGACCGGTTTACTGCACGCCTCCCACTCGCGACCTGATGGCGCTGCTTCAACTGGACTACATAGACGTGGCAGCAAAAGAAGGCAGGAAGTCCCCCTATGAATCAGCGATGATACGTGAAGTGCTAAAGCATACTATTACATTGAACTACGGGGATGTGACAGACATCGCTCCTGATATGAAGCTCACGTTACATAACGCAGGACACATACTTGGTTCATCCATAGCGCATTTCCATGTTGGGGACGGTTTGTACAATATCGCTTTCACGGGTGATTTCAAGTTCGAGAAGACACGTCTTTTCGATCCTGCAGCAACGGATTTCCCGCGCATAGAGACGCTTGTGATGGAAGCTACCTACGGCGGTTCAAGGGACATGCAGCCCTCAAGAAAGGATGCTGAGCGGCATATCACGCAGATCGCAAAAGAGACGCTTGAAATTGGCGGAAGTGTAATAATCCCGACATTCGCTGTAGGACGAAGCCAGGAAGTCATGATCGTATTCGAGGAAGCAATTCGTAAAGGATTGATACCCGATGTCCCTGTTTATCTTGACGGTATGATATCCGAGGCTACAGCCATCCATACCACTCATCCAGAATATTTGAATAATGAACTCAGGAACCAGATATTCCATAAGGGAATGAACCCGTTCTTAGCAAAATGTTTCGTACAGGTTGACTCAAAGGAAAAACGGCAGAAAATAATTGAAGACCGCGAGCCGTGCATAGTCCTTGCAACATCTGGTATGCTTAACGGTGGGCCTATCATGGAATACCTGAAAGCTTTTGGATCCGAAGAAAAGTTCACACTTGTTTTTGTTGGATACCAGGCAGAAGGCACTCTTGGAAGGCGCATACAGAAAGGATGGAAAGAGATCCCCATGTCATCAGGAGGGGGAAGGACAGAGACCATCAAGATCAACATGAGAATAGAGACCGTTGACGGTTTCTCAGGTCACTCTGATAGAGGTCAGCTTATGGAGTATGTGAGAAGGATGAGACCCCGGGCAGAGCATATCCTGACACAGCACGGTGATGATAAGAACTGCATGGACCTTGCAAGCTCGATATACAGGAAGTACAAGATAGAGACAAGGGCGCCAATGAACCTTGAGACCATAAGGCTGGCTTAGGCAGCAAGTTAAGATCCTATGGTAAAAGTTGAAGTCGTGATGGATGAGAGGGCTTTGCTTGCACGAGCCATGCTCAACCTCAGGCTGATAAAATTATCTTGGGCGCTTTTCTTTATCCTTATCGGAGCGAGCTGGATTCTTGAAAGCCTCTATCAGTTAGAAAGTACGCAAAAATGGGCGCTCATATATGCTGGCACTGGCGCGATATTGCTTTTGCTGAATCTTCTGAGATTTATTTTCAAAATCCCTATTAGCAGGTTTACCACAGGGCTCGGAGTTCTTGGCGTGTTGATGGGTGTGGTGAATTATTATGCTCCTGACAGCATTTCAATATGGGCTGCATCTGTACTTATTATCGGGTTCAGTATGCTGCTGGGTGCGCTAAAGAGATAATAAAATTAAAGATATAATAAAACATTTCTTACTTTTCCACCATGGCCCTTGCATCCACCGCAACAGCCCCTTTCTCACCAACGATCAGAGGATTGATATCAAGCTCAACAATATTCTCCTTCTGCGCCATCTCGGACACAGAAACAAGCACATCCGCAACAGCATCAACATCTGCATGCTTTCTTCCCCTGATACCCTTTAGAATTGGATACCCCTTTATATCAGAAATCATCTCAAGCGCTTCCTTCTTATCGATAGGAGTAACCCTGAACGAAACGTCCTTATAGATCTCCACAAAGATCCCACCGAGCCCGAACATCAGGGCATGACCGAACTGCGCATCCTTCTTAATTCCCACGATGACCTCATGACCCGATGGCGCCATCTGCTGCACAAGGACCCCTTCGATATTTGCATCAGGGACTGCTTTCCTGACCCTTGATAACATATCTGAATATGCAGCCTTCACATCCTCTTTCTTAATGTTCAATACCACGCCCCCCACATCTGACTTATGAGAAATATCAGGAGAGGATATCTTCATTGCCACAGGAAAACCAATGCTGGAAGCGATACGAAAAGCTTCGTCCGCGCTTTTTGCTATGCTGCCCTGCGTAACCGGGATCCCATATTTTGAAAGGACTTTTTTTGCCTCATGCTCGGTCAATATCTTCATTTGCATCTCCCCATTTTGTCCTCCTGCCCAACTCCGATCTTCACTTTATCAAGAAATTCCCCGTGTTTTATTAAACAAGACAGGGCTTTCACAGCCCGCTCAGGAACTGGATAATTCGGAATGCATCCGCTCTTGAGTATCTCCACTCCTTCCTCAGTACCTGCCCCGCCCATCCAGCATGCGATAATAGGTTTTCTGCTTTTTGCTTTTATGCATTTCTGCTTCATCTCAACAACGGCTTCTGCTGGGGGCATTGCGCTAAACATCGTGGTATGAACATAAATAACGATAATGGCATCCACATTGGGGTCATCGTGAAGCGCCTTTATGGAATTGTGGTATATCTCGAAAGAAACTGTCCCTGCAGTGTCTATTGGATTTGAATTCGACGCGAACTGAGGGATGACCTTTTTTATTTTCTCCCGGGTCTCCGGGGTCAGGTCAACAATATTAAGACCCTGCCTCTCGCACTCATCTGCAGCCACTATCGATGCGCCGCCGCCGTTTGACAGTATGGCCACATTATTTCCCGAAGGAAGAGGCTGGCATGAAAAAGCAAGCGCTGCATCGAAGAGTTCATCTATATTATCCACACGCAGTATTCCTGCCTGACGGAACGCTGCAGAGTAGACCTCATCAGAGCCTGCGATGGAGCCGGTATGTGAAAAAACAGCTTTTGCTCCCCTCTTCGACCTTCCTGTCTTGATAGCCACGATCGGTTTTCTAACTTTTCGCACTGCGTCTATGAACTCCCTGCCACGTTTTATTCCCTCCACATACATGGCAATGACCCCGGTCGATGGGTCATTGTTCAGGTACTCAATAAGGTCAACATCATCAACGTCAGCCTTGTTGCCAGTACTTATGACCTTGCACAGACCTATTCCTGTATCTATCGTCCACTCAGCCAGAGCAAGACCAAGTGAGCCGCTCTGTGTGATGAACGATATCGAACCCGGACTCGGAAGCCTGCCTATTATGCTTGCATTCAGGCCCGCAGGTTCGTTCACGATTCCAAGCGTATTAGGTCCTATCATTCGCATTCCGTATTTTCTTACGATGGACACAAGCTCTTTTTCCAGTTCATCATTTCCCGTTTCACCAAATCCCGCGCTTATCACAATAAGTCCCTTAACACCTTTTTTCCCGCATTCTTCCACCACGGAAAGAACAAATTTCGCGGGAACGATTATCAATGCCATCTCCACTTCGCCCGGAATGTCAAGGACAGAGTGATACGGATCCAGTCCCTGAATATTGGTTTCTCCTGGATTCACAGGATAGACTTCTCCTTTATAAGCGCTCAGGATGTTCTTGAGTATCCGGCCACCCCATTTGATTTCGTTATTGGACGCCCCGATAACGGCAATGGATCCAGGATAGAATATTGAATCTAACATCTACATCCGTTCCCTGTATTCCATATTTCTAAAACTGTTATAGCGATTTCTGTGATGATGACCATTATTTCTCTCCCTGATAATGAGTTATAGGGTCGGGTTAATAAATTAAGATTTTGGTAAATTATATAACATTATGAGCCGTATATGAATCCGAAATGATAAAAAATTGTGCCCTTCATGGAGTCTTTAGAGGAACCGAATGTAAATGCGGCGAAGCAGGGATCCTGATACTGGACGATGAGCAGACAGAAAGGCTTGGTCGCTTCATATCCGGGGCATTGCGCCATTTTCCGGACGACCTTGGACTGGCGATGAACCAGCACGGCTGGGTTGACGTGGATGTTCTATGCGACGCCATGAGAACGCGGTACAAATGGTCTAATAAAGACAAGCTTTTTTCGATGATAGAATCCGATGAAAAAGGCAGATACGAGATACAGGGAAGGAAGATCCGCGCAAGGTACGGTCATTCTGTGGATGTTGACCTTGATTATCCCGAGACTACATTTCCTGATCTCTATTATGGGGCAAGCCGTGAAGAAGTTGACATATTACTTGAAAAGGGTATAATGCCAATAAAACAGAGGTATGTCCACCTGAGCACATCAGTGGATAAAGCCCTTGAGGTCGCCAAGATCCATACCGATGACCCGGTATTGATCCGCATAAACGCGGAAGAAGCCCAAAAAGATGGGGTGAAGCTGCTTACTGCAAACGATAACATAGTGCTTTCTGATGAGATTTTGCCACAGTACCTGAGTTTAGTGCAGGATTAGCATCAATTAAATTTAAATCGAAAAGCATCATATTAGGTATGATGCTTCATCATATCATCTCAATGAAAGATTTTTCACGGGATGAAATTGATATTATTCTTAACAGTGCAAAGGAATTCGAGCCTGTGGCAAGGGGTAAACGCTCGAACCTGCTGTCAGGAAAAATACTAGCCACGCTTTTCTATGAACCAAGTACGCGCACGCGCATGTCCTTTGAGACAGCAATGAAGCGCCTCGGGGGGGAAGTGATCGATCTTGGCTCTATCGAATCAAGTTCTATCGTCAAAGGAGAGAACCTTGCGGACACCATCAGGGTAATAGGGAATTATGCGGATTCCATTGTTCTTCGCCACCCTCGCGAAGGTGCGGCGCGAATGGCAAGTGAGTTTTCTAAGGTCCCGATAATAAATGCCGGGGATGGAGCAGGACATCACCCGACGCAGACCCTACTTGACCTTTATACAATAATGCGCGAAAGCAGCCTTTCAGGCATCAGGATCGCGCTTGTGGGGGATCTCAAGTATGGCCGGACAGTCCATTCACTTGCATATGCCCTGTCATTGTATCACGCAGATGTGACGCTTGTATCGCCGGCTCAGCTCAAGATGCCAGACGTTATCAAGAAAGATCTGAAAAAACAGGGGGCTGTTGTCAGAGAAACCACGAGTATTGAAGATGTTGTGGAGGAAGTGGATGTGTTATACGTCACTCGTATTCAGAAAGAGCGCTTCCCAGATCCTGCCGAGTACCAGAAGGTCGCAGGCGTGTACAGGATAACCGAAGAACTACTGAAAAAAGCCTGCGATAATCTCATTATTATGCATCCTCTGCCTCGAGTTGATGAGATCGACCCGGCTGTGGACAGGACAAAATTTGCACGTTATTTCGAGCAGTCGTTCTATGGCGTCCCTGTCAGGATGGCGCTGCTTGCGATGGCAATGGAGGCAGTGTGATAGAAAAAGAGATGCGTGTTCGCAGGATAGAACACGGGACAGTGATAGACCACATCACTGCTGGACAGGCTCTCAATGTACTGCGCATTCTTGGAGTGTCAGGCACTACAAGTGCTGTTGTGAGTGTAGCGATGAACGTGCCTTCGGGGGCAATTGGGTCAAAAGATATTGTCAAAGTAGAGGACAGGGAGCTTGAAGAAGAAGAGGTGGACAGGATATCGTTGATAGCGCCGAACGCTACGATCAATATCATCCGCGATTTTGAAGTTATAGAAAAATACAGGGTCGACCTTCCAGAGAGGCTTGAGGGGGTGGTAAAGTGCTCCAATCCGAATTGTATTTCAAACACGAACGAGCCAGTTATATCAAAGTTCCTGGTAAATAAGAAACCCGTGGAACTGCGATGCATCTATTGCGACCACGTGATATCAGAGGGTATAGCGGAACACCTTATATAATTGTACAAATAATGTATCACTATTAATAAGGGAGAAAAGGAGAGATCATGAGAGAAGATGGAGTGGCAGATGTTCATACGCATACCATGTATTCCGGACTCTCTAAATATTCTTACCTTTCCTTCCCCGACAGCGTGACAACGCCTAAAAAATCAGTCAGGATCGCTGAAAAAATTGGACTTGATCTTCTATGCATAACAGACCACAATACGATCAAAGGCGCCGTTGAAGCCAAGAAATATAACAGCGACCTTGTGGTGATAGGAGAAGAGATCCTTTCAAAAAGTGGAGAAATAATCGGACTTTTCCTTCAGGAAGAGATCAAACAAGGTTTGAGCGCGGAAAAGACCATAGAACTAATACATGAACAGGATGGGATAGCATTTGCCCCGCATCCGTATAGTGTTTACTGCCCGTGTGTTGGTAATAAGCTTCATACACTGAGATTGGATGGTATCGAAGTATTCAATTCATTGCACAGGGATGGGTATTCGAATGCTCTGGCACTTGAAAACTGCAACGGACATGCCAGGCTCGGAGGAAGCGATGCGCATTCAAGCAGTATGATAGGATATGGTTACACAACATTTTCCGGTAATTCCCAGGAAGAGTTTCGAAGAGCCATAAAGAACGGGCAGACGTCATACGGTGGAAAGCCCGCGCCGCTTAAAGATATAGTCAATTACAGCATACGTGTGGCGTATGAATCATCAAAGATGCTCTTGAATTTCAATAACATCCAATGCTCTATGTATGATCGAATATCAAAATTAAAAAAATCCCGTAAAATGATGTACCTTATGGGTTCATTTGCATACGCTTTTTCACCACTACCTGTTGTCTGCACTCTCATCGGGAACAGATTGTTGAGTGTCAGGGGGCGCAGGAATATGATGAAGCAGAAAAAACTGCCTTTTCGGTTCTAAATGCTGTGCAAACATTAATTTATTTAAGAGTATTATAACCGCGCATGGACGAGAACACAGTAAACAGGACTAAAGCTGCCATCAATGCCCTTATTGATATTGAGCAACTGTGGATAGAGAACACCCCTGACTACAAACTCTCGACGCAGGAATTGTTGGTCCTTAAGAAGAGACTTGAGCGGGCGATGGAGAATGTTTCGAAGATATATGAAGAGAACAAATTGAAAATGCAGGTTGCAGAAGATGAGATAAAGAAGATGCATGAAGGGAAGAGAAAGAAATAATTTACGCCAACGCGTAACTTGCCGCTTCCTCAATGGCGGCCACTTCCCTCACCTCGATCCCCACATCTCCTACCTCACTCGCCTGCCCATAATATCTTCAATTATAGACCTTCTGCATGATAAAGCTGGTAGTGTCCTAATTTTCGTGGCCATACATGGTGTCCTCTCAATAATTTTTTGAAAAAAAATTTGGCGATTATCCAACTATCACCCAGAGGTCGATTTCCTAAAGTTTCTGACCACCAGAATCCATAGACCCCAGCACATCCGGCTTATAGTAAACGATAGACACCTGGCGAAAAAAGAAGAACCAACCGCATAGGGAATTCAACGATATACTATCGATCCACCGGTCCGCAGAGCGGCGCGGCCCCGGCCGCAGCAGGCGCACACTCCCACGCCCGCAGGCGCGCCGTTCCTGAATGAGAAGATGCATAAAGATGGCTTATAATTCAATCATTTCAGCGATTCTATTACCACAGAAACCACATTGAAAAAGCTTTGCATTCCCCACTGAAAAATACTGCATTATGTGACCGCATTTTTTACAAAAAGTCGCGTTGCCTTTCGCTTTCAAGTCATCGATCGCTTGTCTGATAGTGCGCAATTGATTATCCTGTTCTTTATCAATATGCATCAGGTCTTCATCCGTAAAAATTATGGGCATCGTATGTTATATCATCACTATTCATATATTCATTTATCGATAACACATCATGCATCTAATTCGGATGCCTATCGGTCATCTGGGATTAGAAAAAACGGAGGCGGACTCCCATAATTTGTATCAAAAATGAACCGCCTTGAATTGTGGAGTCCTCATGTTATTATTGGACTGCAAGATACATAATGAAATCGAACAATCTCATGCGCATTTATCATAGTCGCCATCATGCTGATAGACAGACTGGAGCGGGATGTGAACGGGCCCTTTATTATTGAACATCTCGCCTCAAAGGACAAATGCTGTCGCAGCCCATCGGTACGATGCCCGCCTTCCCTATTACGAGGACGCGTCTGAACTCTTCGAAAGGCTTTGCTCCCCTGCCACGAAGGATGCCCCGGAGACAGTAATCGCCATACTCTTCCCTGAGCTTCTGCTCCTTAAGTGTTGAAAGAAGATTGGGCATGGTTATCACGCCTCCACGCGCACAAAGCATACGAGATATACGTCTTTAGTCTTAGCGAGCGTACCTATCCTGAGCATCTCAGCCTTGCATTCAGGATTATCCATCTCGCGCATGAATCCTGAGATATATCCATCCCAGTCTATCTTCTTCGCCTTGTACGCATTCAACAAGGTCCACGAAGGAGATAGCACGCTTCCTGCCCTGCGAGTAATATCGATTATTACCGCGCCTGGATCTGTCTTCTTTACATTTTCTACGTTTTTCAAATACGTTTCTAGCAAACTCATATTAAATCACTACCTCGGACTCCGCTTCGCTAAAGTCCGAGGCATCAACGGGAAGATGCATATTAAAGAGTAAAGAAAAAATACGGGCACGAAAGAAGTATAAATCTTGAATAGCTATTAAAAATCAAATCCTCATCCCATGAAGACCTAACAGAACCAAAAATCAACAACATTGATGAATACTATTGAGTACTAATGAATGTCAAATTAGTAGATAACTTTATCTATAAACAAACAGTTAAATGAGTACTAATGAATGTCAAATTAGTAGATAAAGAGCGTGTGTAACCGTGAGACTGCCAGAAAAACCACCCGATGATGAGGAAACTCATAAGTTGTTAGGGCAAAACGATATTAAGTCTATCAAAGAGCTTAGACCATATTTAAATATTGTTAATTCAAAATATCTGCATTGGGATGAGCTCCCAATGAGATTTAAGGACATTAAGCTTAATCTTAAACTGTTATGGAGTTATGCCAAGTTAGTTAGGGAATTTAATAATAGACCGATTAGACTAGATGGCTTAATATTACGTTATGTTCAAACTCCACAGATTGAAAAGGCGCTTCATGGTTTAGATATGCGTGTCGGAGGTAAATTTGATTTTGAATCTCAGATGCCGTCAGTCGACTTAAAAAGAAAATATTTAGTCAATTCATTGATGGAAGAGGCAATAGCTTCTAGCCAATTGGAAGGTGCAGTTACAACAAGAGTAGTTGCGAAACAAATGTTGAGAGAAAATAGGAAGCCTCAGACCCACTCTGAACAAATGATTCTGAATAACTACATTACGATGATGTATATTAAAGAAAATACGCAACCAAACCAATCATTAACATTAGAACTTATTAAGGAAATCCATAAAAGAATAACTAAAAATACTCTTGAAAAAAAGGAGTACGAAGGAGCTTTTAGAACGGATAATGAGGTTAAAGTATTTTCAAGAGACGAAGGTCAGATTATTTATGAGCCACCTGACTACAGTAGCATTAATAAACTCCTAGAACAAGTTTGCGGTTTTGCTAATACTGAGCCCACTGAATTTTATCTACATCCTATTATTAAGGCAATAGTGCTTCATTATACAATAGGATATATACACCCATTCAATGATGGAAACGGAAGAACTGCAAGAGCTCTATTCTATTGGCATTTAATTTCCCAAAGATATAATTGGTTGGAGTATGTTGCGGTATCCACTGCGATAAAAAATGCACCAAGTAAATATACGCGGGCATATCTTTACTCCGAAACAGACAATAATGACATTACTTATTTTGTAAAATTCAACTTGCGACAACTCGATATTGCGCTAAAATCATTCGAAAAATACATTGAAAAAACAAGGTCAGAAAATAAAAATATCTTTGAAGCAATAAAAAATAATCCAACTCTAAACTTCCGCCAAGCAGACGTGATTATTACTCTGAGCAAAAATGATAGACCGATAACTGTAAATGAAATGCGAGAACGCTATGATATAACCTACCAGACCGCGAGAACAGACCTTTTGGGCTTAGCTAAATTAGGTTATCTACACAAGCACACAAGAGGGAAACAATTTATCTTTCTCTTAGATAAAGATAAATGTATGAGCACAATGAGTATTCTTGAAGCAAAGCCCCCAATCAACCCCCAAAAAGAAAAAGCCACGTCTCTTAGCACCCTAAATTAAGCCATAACTACTTAACAACTTGGACTGCACTTCCCTGAAGCTGGGGCAGGTGCAGTAGCCGGATCCGTCGCATAGCAAGTCTACCTTGTAGTAAACCTCTGGAACGGATACCGATATTGCTACATGGCACCTTTTCTGTGAGTCCCATGAAATCGCTATTGGCTCGTTTCTTCCCATCTGGAGGATTCCGAAATCGGCATGCTCGAAGTCCAGATCAATGTACTCAGGAAGTGGGATCATTGCCCCACCTCCTTGACATATTCATCCCATGTGCGCATCGATTCAGGGTCCAATGGGTTGGGTATAGACGCTTCACCTGCACGCTTGGCGAAATGGTCTCTGATCTTTTCCCGCTCGGTTTGAGCGAATGTTTTAAGTTGTTTTGATTCCTTACTCATAGATACTGCCTCCGATTAAGGCGGTAAGCGCACTTTCGGCACTCGCAGGACCGCGAATCCTGCGACTGCTTGCGCTTTTGAGTTTTATAACTCACCCAAACCAATTTTATTTAAAATTCCGTTGCCCACTACTGTTTGTCGCTTATTCTAGGCAAACAACCATCGCTGTTGGCGCCAACAAAACAATCCTATGAACTATATGTGATCGAAAAGTTGCTGTCTCATATCATTGGCATGTTCCTCGCCAACGTATAGTTTTTTCCCTTTAAATCCTTTTCTAAGCACCAATAAACCGTCTTTTCAGTGGTAAATCTGGCTGGTCGATTTTAATTTAAGGGTTTATAAAGGTCAGCCGAATAGTTATATTGAACGACTGTAAGATTTTTAATAGAAGCATATCCATAATATAAGATAACCTCCTTATTATACTACAGAAAACCTACTACACAAAACCATGTCCAGTCCAATCACTATCCAATTTTGCGGTGCAGCATGTGAAGTCACAGGTTCAATGCATCTCCTGACCATTGATGATAAGAAAATACTTCTTGATGCAGGAGCTTTTCAGGGAACTGATGCAAAAGATAAGAATTCAGCACCTCTCGCATTTGATCCGGCTGAAATAGATTATATTTTTTTGACCCATGCACATTATGACCATACCGGCAGATTGCCGATGTTATGCCAGAGAGGGTTCAAAGGTGAGATCATAACCACTCCTGCGACAAGGGAAATAACTTTTCGAATAATGGATGACTCTTTAAGAATTCAGAAAGAAGAAGGCGAAGAATTATTATTCACAGAAGATGATGTAAAGAAAGCAAAAAGCCTTTTTTTCCCACTAAATGAAGATTACCCACAATGGCAGG
>JBGOYM010000041.1:0-11688 GCA_041479675.1 Candidatus Methanoperedens sp. | reverse complement strand
CCTCTTCATGTTTTGTTTCGGCTGAAATTTCAAGCTTATCTTCAGTTAGATTAATTTTGATATCTCCTTTGTCCAACCCGGGCATCTCAACAGTGGCAATTACTTCTTTATCTGTCTCAAAGAGATCGATAAACGGTTTCCTGTATTTTTCAATTGCTCCTGTTGTTGTTCTTTCACCTGGTAGTAAAAGACTTCTGTTTACTGGTATACCCCAGATTTTTTCAAACATTCTGTTCATATTTTCAAACATTCTAAATTCGTCAAATTCGTCTGACATTTGTTTTCACCTCATCTTATTGAATGAGTGATTTTATTGCTTCCACTCAAACATTAATGTTATATGTTGTCTGGATAAAGCTTTCGCTCAATGAGAGCTATGGAAACAGGTTTTCAGAAAGTCTTCTTTTTATTTCAAAATTCAAAAATCTGGTTTTTACAATATGTTCGATATTGGGCGTGCGGGCGGATGCAGGCGGTTTCGGTAGAGAGAGAAGCATCCCAACCGATGCCTTTCGGATTTCTAATCCGGGGTCAGTGACTGAAAACGATAGGTTTTTCATGCTCACAATGGCGATATGAATTCAGAAAAACTTCTGTCAAGCTTATTATTGGCGCACTAAGGGGAAATTATAAATATACACTTGATCTCTGTATAATTAAGGTGGGAATTATGAAAAACAATAGTTTTCTCTTTGAATTAGGGAATTTCAAATGTATAGCCGTCAGCGATGGGACTTTTACCTATTCAGATCAAAGCTTTTACCAGAATGCTCCGAAAGAGCAACTGCAAAAGGTATTTCGCGAATACGATCTCCAATCTGGACAGATTACAACACCGTATACATGTTTATTTATTGACACAGGGAAGCACCGGATACTGGTAGATACAGGAATGGGTGCCGGTGTGGTTCCAAGTGTGGGCAATCTTCTTATGAATCTGCAGGAAGAAGGGATTGAAGGCGCGGACATCGATACAGTCATCCTTACCCACGGTCATCCAGACCATATAGGTGGAATCATCAATGCCGAAGGTAAGCCAGCTTTTCCGAACGCTCGTTATGTTATGTGGAAAAAAGAATGGGAGTTTTGGGCATCAGAACCAGACCTGAAGCAACTTAAAGTGTATTATTTCCCTTAAATTGTATACATGCACCTGAATGTAAACTTAGAAACTAAGTAAACTAATAGAAAGCCAAATAATGAGCATCCTCCTGATGCTTAAACAAAACAAGAGCATAGTAATAAAGGAAGATGATTAATATGGTAGAACCTAAGAAATCAAAAAAGGAAATAAAAACCGCAAAGAAAGTAACTACTCCAATAGTAGTAACTTCAAAACCTGCAAAAGTAGAATCAAAAAAGAATCTAACTACAATTACTAAATGTGATTGTGTAAATGAATATCAAGATAAACTATATGGTAAAGGAATGAGGTTAAAGAACTCAACTGTAAAAGGACTTAGATGTTCAGTATGTGGTAAAGTATAGGAGATAAACAATGGGCTATGTGAAATGGATTGTAATATTAATTGTTACAGGCATTGCAACTACAATCATTGCAGATAAAGTATATTATGCATTACCAATGCCAAATATAACACAATATAAAGACCGTCCAACATCCTCCTGATGCCTCGGCGCTTTCAGCCCGAGGTAGTGACAAGGTTCACACACATGTATGCAAGAGCCAGGATCCTGAAAACAAACTCACTTTTTAATCGCAGATAGAATTATAAATCGCCTCTTTAAGGGGCTCCATAAGGCGTAATCTTCTCCAAATTTACGATTTTATTCGCAAACTTTGTGGTTATTAGGGTGGATAGTTGCAAACTTTCTAATTTCTCACACTTCAGAAGGCGGATAGTGAAACTGTAACAAAGAATGTGCTTTGCCGGAAGGGACACGAACGAGCATGCCGAGGGACAGTACCAAAGTAACATGTTTGCACTGCTTAAGGATACTGAAGCATGGCAAAAGAGATCAGGGACAACCCAATGACGCCGAATTTCGCACTGCGGTGCTGAAATTCAGCAGGTTCAGGCAAAGGTTGGGAATCACAGTCAAGGAGTTGACCAGAAGATGAAAGAATGATCGAAGTAAAGAACAATAGAATATACTTCTATAACATGAACAAGCGGGACATAATCCCCGTGGACTTCCAGTGCGTATCCGCATATCTTTGTCCACATTGTAAGAAGGTTCTTGCGGCCTATTATGCAGGCAAGATCGTGGATTTAGAGCCTTTCATGGAAGACCCTGCACTGAAGTACCACTACACACTGGGCACATCGAATGGCGGCCAGTACCTGCTGTTAGATGATCACTACCATAAGAAAGGCTGTCCGGGGTGGGAGATAGTTTCACTTTCTGCTCGCAGCATTACATATTCAATAGATGTCTGGGCAAGAAGGTATGAAGTCGAACCGGAGAACCTTCAGAAACTGTGCGAGATGATTGCTGCCAATAAAGTTCCTGGGTTCGATATCGTGCAGGATGCCTGCAGTGCAGATGACCCTATTGTTCTCTATAATGAACACCTGTTCACAAATATGAACAAGCCGAGATTCAGCCAGTCTATCACTCGGAAGGAGAATCTGGCTGCATATGCCGATTGGATAGTAGCCGGGGATTACTCGAAGCCATTTGAGCCACCAATAAAGCCGAAGTCTGAGCCACTCATAGATGCACCTGAAGATGACTTACCATCCCTGGTGGATGTTGAAGTTGAGACCGGGGATCAATCGACAAAAAGTGTATTCGGAGATGTAATTGATGTCTACACCCGTGCCCAGGCAATCGAAGATGGCGTTCTTGTGGATGTCACTGAGACAGCGAAGGAAGCCGGTATAGTGTATCCAACAGCGGTCACACAGGCATTATGGAATGGGTACATCGAGCCGCCAGAGAGTCTAAAAGATATTCAAGATATGCAGGGCAGATTATGGGACATCCTTACGATGTTCTCCTTCAGCGCCAGAGCAATGAAAAAGGCAAATATAGAACTGGCAGAGTCGCAGAAGGATACGGCGCAAACACTCTATTTCAAGACCATGTTCCAGATGCTTTCGAAAGCGGGGAATCCAAAAATGGAAACTGTGGATCTCAAAGCGGTCTGTGGCCCGGGGGATAATGCAGAACCCATTCTTACGATCCTGCTATCGGGGGAGGATTGATGTTGCCTGAAAGCGAGAAAAGACTTTATGCAATAGCGAGAGCATCAGAAGCCGTTGCCTACCCCTATGATATAATAGAATACCACGGAAAGAAGTTATTGATATCAAAGAGTAAGTTGAAGTCTGCGATAAGTCTGACATGGGAACGCGTCCACGATCCGGAGACGGCAGAGCTGGCAAGAGAACTGGGAATCGTGCCGAGGAAGATAAGGGGGGTTGTATTACAATAGTAATACTTATATTATAACAAGATAAGTAGATTCTGGTTGAAGTATGAGAGGATAATGGATATCATAGACTTTGCTAATATTCCCTGCACCTCCGGCGCCCTGGAATATTTGAGAAAGTCGGATATTGGCTCAAATGACCTGTGCACACAAGCGGCATTTGAGAGCATCAGATCCACAGGAAAAGAACGGGTGCTTGAGGCACTGCAAGATGGCACCCTGAAGTACCGGAGATATAATAAACTGGCCGCAGAGAAGGAGCTGCTGGCTTATCCGATTGCCAGGATAATCGTTTCATGTATCAATAATAACTACCTTACAAAGAGATATGCACTTGCGGCTGCCAAGCTGTCATATGAGCACATTATCGAACTCAAGATCGATGCGCTGAAGGAGTTAGCTGTGGACCTCGGCATAAACATCACAGCCGATGCCAGGAACATGAATGTCGTTATGCACTTCACAGATTATATTCACCACGCCCACGTCCTGCATGAACCTAAGTGGAAACTGTTGAACCGAACAGTGGAGCAGGGCATGCTGACAATATCAAAAGGTGATTTGGCACGCCTGATGGAAGAAGTTGTGAGGCAGAAGGTGGAATCTGGTTTGCCCCATGAAGTGCCGAAGGACATTCGCATCGCCCTGGAACCGTATATAGCCGAAGTGCAGAAAGCAATCGATACCCGCGCAAGTAAGCAGGATTTTAGCAGAGAAGGCTTCGGTGAAGTAGTACCGGATTGCTTCCCGCCATGCATAAGCTCGGCAATAGAGGATGTCCAGGCAAACGTCAATTTATCTCATACGATGCGCTTCGCGATGACAACCTTCCTGCTCAATATCGGCATGAAGCCGGAAAAGATAACGGAGATATTCAGGGCATCTCCAGACTTCAGTGAGCAGGATACCAACTATCAGATAAGCCACATCAACGGCGCATCCGGGACAGCTTACACCTGTCCGGCATGTGCGACCATGGCAACTAATGGCAACTGCCCTGGCAAGGCGCCCATGTGCAAGAGGATAGAGCACCCGCTGGTGTATTATCGGAGAAAGGTATGGATTCTGAACAAGAAACAAGCAGCACAGGTCGCACATGAGCATTAAGATTGGAAAGACTCAGATCAACATAGAGGGTTCAGGGCTGCTACCGGTGTGGGTCTCTCTGGAGCTCAGGCTGGCATCCGCTTAAAGAAGTGCCGGTACAGATCAATGGCAGATCTTTATCACTGACACTGAACGTGTGCCACGATTGCGCCACTTCGACAGAAAGAGCCACGGCTCAAGTTTCCCTGTCCGGAGAATAAAGAAGTTATGCCGACAATTTCCGATTACTACATGAAAGCACCTTTGTACGAGCCGCCTGATTTTGTGAACAGGGAGTTCGGGTTTAGGAAGAACGGTGAAAAGATGGTGAGGCACAAGGCATTCTCATCAGTACAGAAGCTCAGGACTTTTCTCATCGAGACTGCGCCTGACCACGTTTACTTCTCATCCTCAAAGTATGCAGATCCAGCCGCATACCCCATGGAAGATAAGAAAGAAAGCTGGATAGGTTCAGACCTTATATTTGATATTGACTATGACCATTTGAAGAGACCCACGCTCAGGGAAGCGAAGAAACAGAGCGAGAAGCTGCTGATAATATTGGAAGATCAGTTGGGGTTCAAGAAAGTCCTTTACGTGGATTCCGGCAGTCGTGGGTTCCATGTCCACGTCCACGACGAGTGCGTGCAGAAGCTGGATAATGCCGAGCGCAGAGAGATCGCAGACTTTTTCGGTCATTACAGGACAAAGCGCGGAAGAAAGATCATCAACCCGAACTGGGTGGAGATAGACACAGTCGTGACAACTGATTTTACAAGACTCATCAGGCTGCCGGGGAGCCTGAATGTAAAGCCAGATTCGGCAAGGCCGTGCGCCATCATCAGCTGTCCATAGCTCCTTTTTGATCGTGGCCAGATTTCGCACTGCTGTGCTGAAATCAGGCTTTTTCAGGCAAGCAATAACCTTGTAAAAGCTGGCGTAAGCCAGAAGGAGAGTTTTCATGGTAGAACAGAATTTTGAACCGTTATCGAATGAGCTTGCAGCGACAAAGCAGGAGTGATTATGACAAAATACGTGGTTGCATTTGGCGTCAAACTTCCTGACGACTTGCACGCAGAAGATGTCCAGGAACTGCTAAAGGCTGCATGCCAGCAAATGAGCCCGATTACCCCGATAACAATCAAGAACTACTCAGGCATTGCGCCGCAGGAGCGTCTATATTTCATAGAAATGCTGTACCACGCTCTTTACAATACCGACCTCGATCCAGAAGATTTCGCCACCGAGTTTTTTTACATGGTCGGTGAGCTTCTGAATGGAAAGAGACTGGATGAACTGAGGCCAACCGGCCCTGCCGCAGGGACATTGAAAGAATTACTTGTGGAACAAAGAGGGGAAGAGGGAGAATAATAATGGATCTTAATAATAATAAATTCGTTGAGCCTGTGGCTCCAGTACCGGATGATGAACCTATAAGCCACATCTGTCAACATTGCGCCGCTGACCTGTTTGAAGTCGGGGTTGTAGAGGCAATCTCTGGCGGGTATTCAGAGACAGAGATTCACTTCGAGAATGGCGAAAAGAAGACAGGCATCACTGTTATAGAGGACTTCGATGAGCAATGGGCATTATGCGGCAAATGTAATGAGCGCATCGAATACACTGCCGCTGATGTCATAGAAGCATTCGAGCATCTGCATCCACCAGAGAAAAGGAGTGATTGAATATGTCATGGGAAACATTCGTAGTCGGCACTCTGAAAATCGCGCCTGATATGTCTGAAGAGAATAAAGTGAAGATTATTGAGGATTTCGAAGAAGTCCTGGAGACGAACTTGATCTGGGACGACCAGGCTAAGGAATACAAGGTTTCGCACATTAACTGGATGTCACACGTCACAGAAGAAAATCTCAAAAAGTGCCACCAGAAGCATAAGCGTCATATCAAACGCATATCGTTGAGCCTCTGGCACTTATCGGAAGCCGATTTTACCTTGCATGTGGATAGATCAGAACACGAACAGGTGTTCGGGAAGTGGTACAAACAGCGCCCAGGCACCATCAAAGAATCTGCAGCATATTTGTTCGGGACACTGCTGCCTCCAACCAGGGTAGCGGCAGGGGTGTGATTTATGGAAGAACCTGCAAGAAATGGCCCGGCGGACCTGAAGAAACTTTTGGATGAGAAGGGAAAGCTGTGGCTGGTAGCGGCGATGGTCGAAGGCAGTATCGGTTACCATACCCCAAGACACGCAGAAATTTTGATAGAAAGAGCCCTGACCGGAGAGACCATCGACTGGTGCGAAAGGTGCGATGCCTGTTTTGGCAGGGACCTTTTCGAGATGATTAACTATGACATAAGGATAATGCTGTTCCTGGAAGATAGGGATGCCGCAAAGGCCAGCCGCCTAATAGACACTGTCAGGATAATATCAGAAATGTCCGGTGAAGCTCAATCGTCGGTGAGCATGGCGTACCCGACTATGAGTATATGAGGGGTGCATTATGAAAGAACCAGAGATAGTGATAGTGATAGAAAGGGGGATCGTCTCCACAGTCGCCACAGCGGGTTCTGGCGTAACATACCGAGTGATAGATATCGATACCATAAAGTCTGGCGATGAAGACACGCCAGGCTACACCGATTATGTGCCTGATGCGGAGAACGTGGACATCGAACAATACACAAGAGACATATTGAAGGATGTGTAGAAGATGGCGATGATAATCAGAGTGAAGGAACTGGTAACTGAAAACGATCCTGAAAGTGAGTATCCAGGGAATATCATGCGCACAACGGGGATATACAAAGTTCCGAATAACTTCGACTACGGTGCTCTATGTGATGACCGTAACGATATAGAAGTAATCGCGGAGAGTGTGCCTGATGATGCCGTAATGGGCATCCGGGATATGCCTACACCAAAGCCGGTATTGAAAGATGAAGGTGAACTCTCAGATATAATCCTGAGTAACATCCACTTGCTAACCTGCTTCAACTGCGGAAAAGTGCTCAAAAATGTTCCATCCCGGCATAGAGTCGGGGTAGAAGAAGCTGGGGTGTTGTGTATTGATCCAGGGAGAATTAATTACCCGCCCGAACCTGATGAGCCAACACAGGCGTACTTTGAGTGTATGGATTGTAGGGGACTTGAGAATGGTCATTAGCGCCCGGCACCTGCTGGCAACTCGTGCGAACCTTCGCATAGCGCACGAGCGCCAGCAGGAGAAAGCGCTGTGGGAAGAAGAACATGGAAGCTGCCGGGTATGTGACTATGATAACAAATCAGACCCAGGGACTCGATGCAATGGCTGCATCAACGGCGGCGGGAAGTTTGATTTATACAAGCGAAGACAAAAGAAGAGAAAATCTGTTCCAAATAATTAACAGGCAAAATTTTCCGGAGTCAGGACGTGCAAAGCTGAAGTTATTATATCAAACTCCAAGGATTTCAAGTATCTGCCTTGCAGTCACGATTTTTATCCCCCGGAATTCCTTAACATCAAGAAGATGTTTGTTACCTGAAACCAGATAATCTACCTCACCTTCAACAGCGCACTCCAATATCCTGTCATCTGCAGGATCCTTAACAATGATATTCAAAGTGAATGCAGGAGAGACAAGTTCAGCATGGCTTAAGATTATTTTTGAGTATAAAGCCACATCTTCTCGCGGCAGTTCAAATTTCCCATCCATTAAAAGTATTCTTTCAAGTTCATTGATAATTTGACTTGATATCACTAATTTGGCTTTTCCCTCAAAACATATATGGATGAACTTGTATGGATTCCCGCGCCAGAACAAAGCTGAAATGTAAATATTGGTATCAGCAACTACCTTTACCATTTTTTAATCCAGTACTTTGCGGTGTTTATGAACGATTTCATCAACGTCTGTTTCTTTTATCCCTCGTTCTTTTGCTTTCTTTTCTCCTTTTTCTGCAAGAAATTCAAATTCTTTAATACCAGGGAGTTTTATTTGTTTTAGAAGAATCGTATCTCTGTCCCGGATTACTGCAAATGGTGTTCCTTCTTCAAATCCTTCGCGGAGTTTTTTAGGAATTACTATTTGACCTTTTGTGGACATTCGTGTGAACTCAACTTCTGTTGCCATGATATTACTTTCTTACTTTCTTACCTAATAAGGCTTTGCCAGTGTATAACGGTATAGGTGTATGCGAAGTGAGAGGCGAAGCCGGGCATTATAGTGAGCGAGGCGAACCGCAAACATGTGTTATATGACGTATTTCTCCTTGATTCTATCAAACTTCATCGTTGACAGTTCAATTGTGACATAAGTGAACTCATCGAGTTGACCGGGTTGAATGCATATCGTCCTGCCGGCTTTTGCATACCATCGTCCTGTAACTTCAGGGGACTCATGTATATGACCATGGAGCGAGAGCTTTGGCTGATATTTCTCCAAAAAGTTGTAAATCGCTTTTGACCCTACTTCTTCCCCGTAATAACATTTATCCAATCCCAGCCTGGACGGGGGCATGTGTATTACATACACACTATTCTCCATATCCCTGGGACGAACCAATCTATCCAGTTCCTCTTCTATCGTTGGGAGCTTTTTTGCATGAGTAAACCAGTCATCGATTTCCTGCCACCCGTCAGGTTTGGATAACAGTCCTGTTCCGAATTGCTCCTGGAAAATATAGTCCTCTGTGTCCATCCTGCATCTGTCCTTGAGCCTGAATGGATAATCAACAACCAAGTTCATACCTACAAAATCGTAACCCTCTATTTCGAATTTACGTTGTGCCAGGTAGACGATGAATGGATACTTATTGCAGGTTTCTTCGAACAGTTCATCGAATATCCTGAGATCATCATTTCCCGGATAGCACAGATAATAAATTCCGGCAGAGTTGAATCGTGCAAAATGATCGTCAAGGTAGTTCGTAATGAAATCACCCTGACTGAATGGTTCACATTCCTTGGGAAGCATGTCACCACTATTGATGACTACATTTGCCCGAAAGTCTTTTGCTACTTCGAATAGCCGCTCATATTTCCACTTGCTTCCATGCAAGTCCGTTACAAATAGCACTCTCATCTATGCAACTCTTCATCTATCTCACCATACTGTGGTGGGACCTTCCCTATAGATTCTAAAATGAGCGGATAATTTGTATCTTGCTTTGGCGATTCTATTCCTTTAAGTTCAACAATGAAGTGCCATTCATCGCCATAATCAAAAAGAAACAACATCTTTTTCCCGATCTTATTGAGAACTCCACCGACCCTTGTCTTTTTCACACTCTTACAATGAGTTGGCTCTAACCCTTGCTCCTTTTCTATGTCTTTAAACAATTCGTAACACTCATTCGATTCCGTCCATAATTTCAAGTTATCAAAAAACCCAAAACAGTGATCAAAATCAAAGTCAAATGCATCTACTATTTCTTTTGCAAGTCTGTACAATGTAAACCTTTCTGGAATCGCCAAAATCCTGTGGGGCGTTCCTTTAACCCCTCCAAACACATCACTTAGAGTCACTTTAAGTATGCATATTTTCTCATCCTGTTTTTCTCTATGCTTCTTCATCGTTCTCTTTCCTCCAAAATGTCGCCTAACGTTTTGCGGATAAAAGAAGTTGCTGAAGGCAATTTGGGGATATCTTTGATTTCCCTTTTATCCGCTGTTATACGGCGTGCGTCTTTTATTTTTATGATACAATAAATCCATTTCAATCCTTTATTTCAACAACCTTGAACTCCTTTAATAGTTCTTCTGCTTTCTTTTTTCCAAATTTTTTAACCATCTCATCGAATATCGGACTATTCCTAATATTTTCCTGATACCCTTTCTCAAGAGCCTCAATATCGGCAGGAGAACCCTCCGGAATGATTGCGTGCAACCCACATGGGTTTTTTATGCCTTTGAGTTTATTCCGCTTCTTCATGCTCATGTTATTTACTGGTTCGTGAGTTTAGATGTTGTGACTGCAGGAGCAATGTGGCGAGGCACCTGCATAAACGCACTGTTATGTGTTGTGATCAGCAAAATCATTTAAGCAGGTCCCATTTAACCCCTTCATATCCGAACTCAAATTCGCATATCCTTCCATTCTAGCATAATATCCGAACTCTTGTTCGTCTATAACATCATTTGTCTGAACAGTCTCGATCATTTCTTACTTCCTTTTTCATGATAAAATCAAGTGTGCTCTGTATTCTACTCAAATCCTTTTTGCTGACGAGTATATATTTCTGTCGTCTTGCTGCTCTTATGTCCCAATAGCTCCTGTATATACCTTAAATCCACCCCACTTTCTAACAGATGTGTGGCAAAACTATGTCTGAGACTGTGAATGGAAACGTCTTTTGTTACTCAAGCACTTCTCACAGCATTATAAAATATTTTCTCTACAGTTCGTGTTGTGCCTCAGAGGATAATCAGGCTGGCGCCAGATTTCGCACTGCGATGCTGAAATCTGGCGGGTTCAGATAAAGCCACTTCTTAAAAGACTACGAGGTGTCTATGCAACAATATAAAATTAGAATCGAAGATATGGCCGCAGAAGAAAGACCAAGCAACCGCCTGATGTCGAGCGGCGCAGCGTCCTTAAGCAATGCCGAACTCCTGTCGATAATTCTCAAATCAGGCTCGGTCGCTGAGAATGCTATTAACCTGTCGCAGAGAGTCCTGTCGCAATTCGACTTAAAGCAGCTCTCTGCAATAAATGTGCCCCAGCTCATGAAGATACACGGCATCAAATCCGGCAAGGGTGTCCAGATCGTAGCCTGTTTTGAGCTGGCAAGAAGACTTGAGACGTTTGATGGCCAATCAAAGTTCAAGATCAACTCACCTGAAGATGTCTACAGGCGCCTCTATCCGGCAATGAGGGAATCAAAGAAGGAACATTTTGTGGAACTGTGCCTGGATACCAAGAACCAGGTGATAAGGGAGGATACCATATCCATTGGTTCGCTCAATGCAAACATAGTCCATCCAAGAGAAGTGTTCCGCACCGCTCTGATCGAGTCGGCAGCACACATTATTGTTGCTCACAATCATCCATCCGGTGACCCCACGCCAAGCAGGGAAGATATCGATATCACAAAGAAGCTGGTAGAGACGGGGAAAATAATGGGCATTGACGTTCTCGACCATGTAATAATCGGCGATTGCAGGCACTTCAGCATGAAGGAGGCCGGACACATATGAAAAAGGATACCTGCGATAAAGCAATAGAGATACTGCAGGCTACATCAGATGGGGACAAGCTTG
>JBGOYM010000040.1:0-11755 GCA_041479675.1 Candidatus Methanoperedens sp. | reverse complement strand
GTTGGAAGACAGCCCTTCACATTCAGGTTTTACCTACAATCTGGGCCGACGCCAAATATTGACCATGAATAAGGTGGTGATAAAGATGCGTTGTATTTTCCAACACAACATTCCTTCGTGTTTTACCACGCAGGAAGATTACAATATGTTTTTTATCGTATATAACGCTTTCCCTCGCATACGATTTTATACACGAGTTCATTATTTTTATACGAAAATCCAGAACAATTTTTCCTGAATTTTCTTCAACATATGTCCTGGCAACCTCGTTGCCGGGCTTCCCCAACTACTACACGCGAGTATATAAGGGTTGCGGGTGAGGATTTTGAGGAGTCTTAAGAATACAAAAAAAAAGAAAAAATGGATTTACCCGAACAGTGCGCCGAGCCCTTCCATTCCGCTTTCTTCAGCTTTTTCCTTCTCTTGCGGTTTTTCTTCTTTCTTAGGAGCTTCAGATGCCGCTGCTGCCGCTGGGGCTGCCGCTACTGCTGCCGCTGGGGCTGCAAACGCTGCCTTTGAGATCGCTTCCTCGATATTGACGCCATCAAGAGCAGACACAAGTGCTTTTGCTCTTACTGCATCAACTTCTCCGCCTGCTGCTTTGATAACAGCAGAAACCGCTTCATCTGTAACTTTCTTTCCTGCGCTGTGTAATAACAGTGCTGCATATACGTATTCCATTTTAATCACCTTTTGTTGAACTGAATCCCCCGTATTAAATACGGGGTATTAACCGAATAGCGAGCCAAGACCCGCTGCAATATCTGTTTCCTTTGGTTCTTCTTTCTTCTTCTCTTCCTTTACTTCCTTATCCGGCGCTGCTTTTGCGGCAGCCAGAGCTGCTGCCACTGGCGCTTTTGCAAGCTTTTCTTTCACCCTGTCGCTTATTGCATCAGCATCCTTGGCTGAAGCAAGTTTGGCAAGTGATAACATCTGTGCATTCGCTTTTGCAAGCAGCACATCGATGATATCAGGCATGACGATCTCAGCATTAATGGCAAGATTCCTTGACTGCAATGCTGCCTTTGCAAGCAACGTGGTTATAGTTGCCTTTGCAGGATATGCCGCATTGACCGATAAATTGAATGCCTGCCGTACAGCGAGAGTAATATCACTTAAGTATTTTGTTTCGTCAACCGCAAGCAGTTTAGATTCATATATCATGCCTTTCTCATAAACTGCGCGAAGATCCAGCCCCAATTCGACAGGATGTATCTCAAGTCGCGACAGAATTGAAGCAAGTTTTGCATTTACGACATCGCCTGCTTTTGCGACTGTCTTTGTCTCACGGATAACGACTTTTCCGCCTTCGATTCCTGCCGGGATGCCTGAACCCTGCAATTCGCCCACGATCGGTCCAGGAGGAAATGATGTGGGACCCTTCTGAACAACTATGTCTTTGGGGGCTATGCCTCCCGGTTTAATAGGGGCAGCTGTTTTTCCCTTCTCCAGAATCTTGTAAAGCTTGAACGGATTTTCATTCGTGAACAATAATGCAGTCTGATCGACCACATACTTGCTTACTTGTTTTATATCATCAGATGATTCATCAAGAGCCCTGAAGATCAGGTTATTTCTGCACATCCTTACATCAGCAAGGCCACGCAGGTTCTTGCGCATCAATTGAAGTTGATTTGAAGGTATTCCATGAACTCCGACAATGCCAATTGAAGAATAAGTGGTCATTAATTTCTTAATATTATCTATCTCATCCTTTTTCCACTGAGGGATATGGATGCTTTGGTGCACGTCTTCTCTTGACATTTAGATCACCCTCACTGACGGTCCCATTGTGGTCTTGACAAATATCGATTTAACGTTATACAGACCGCGCTCGTACCTGTGTTCAATGCGGTTTATGATGGTGTCGATATTCTCTGATATCTTCTCAGGTGGCATCTCTTTTCTTCCCACAGAAATGTGGAAAGTCATTTTATCCTTTGACCTGATCTTTATTGAGTTCCTGGACTTGTTGATGATCTGTACAACATCCTTGTCAGGTGTAAGCGGTATGGGCATTTTGCCCCTGGGACCCAGCACCTGACCCAGCGTTTTACCTATTAAAGGCATGTACGCTGCTTCTGCTATGAAGAAATTGACCTCTTCTGCCAGGTTCTTAGCTCTTGTCTTGTCTTCTCCAAGGACGTTTATTTCCTCAGGGTCAAAAACATAATCCGCTCCTGCGCCTTTTGCTCTCTGGGCGGTTTCACCTTTTGCGAATACCGCGATCTTGATCTGTTTACCAACGCCATTAGGCAGTATGATCTCCTCGTCCAGCCTGTTCTGCGGCTGGTTCATATCAAGATTTTTAAGGTTTATAGCTAAATCTATGCTTTCTGAGAACTTGCGCTGCGGTGATTTTTCCATCGCCTGTTTTACAGCGGTTACTATCTTTTCATGTTCCAATAAGATTCCTCCCGTAGTAGTCGACTCGATGGTCTCCTACGGTAATAGGGAGGTGCTATTTTCGACAAGGTAGTACTTTAATGTATCGGTTAGGGAGTTCTGTAAAGCAGTTTTTCCTGTACCTCTCTGGCTTTTTTCTCACCCGCAAGCCTCTTTAACAGCGCTATGGCGAACCCCATGGCTGTCCCAGGACCCTGTGAGGTCAAAATATTCCCGTCTTCCACTACCGGTTTATCAACGTACACAGCATTTTTTAACTCATTTTCCATTCCCCTGAATATAGTTGATTTCTTTCCTGTGAGGATGCCAGCTTTCACAAGAACGGACGGGGCGGCGCAAATAGCAGCTACGATCTTTCCATCTGCATTGTACCTGTTTACAAGTTCGATGACGCGCCTGTCGCTTCCGAGATTGACATAACCGGGAGAACCCCCGGGAAGTATTATCATATCATACATTTCCTTGATGCCATCAAGTGTTACATCAGGTTGCATTTTCATTCCTCTTGACCCTGTGATCAATCCATCCTTCAACCCTGCTATCATTACTGTTACTCCACCTCTCCTAAGTATATCGACAATACTCGTGAGTTCGATCTCCTCAAAGCCTTCAGCCATCAAAACAAGTGCTTTTGCCATAATAATGGAATATTGATCTTGATACAAATAAATCTTATTGCGCAAATTTTAAGATGCTATTGAGTTTCGATCTCATCTTTCTCCATGCCTTTTGCCATAAGGAAACCTCTTGCCCTTTCAGCATATTTGTACTCGGATACTTTTTCCCAGAACGCTTTTGAATGATCGGGATGCAAAAGGTGGCTCATCTCATGCATAAGAACATAATCAAGTACCCATTTTGGCATATCCAGAAGTTTGTGAGATAATCTGATCGTGCCATTTGAAGGAGTACAGCTTCCTCTACGGGATTCCTGGTTGGTTACGAATTCGATAGTATTCACATTGAGGGTGCCCTGAAAATATCTGTTATTGAACTCGGCGAACCGCTTTATCAGATAATCATCTTTGTTGATATTTCGCTTTAGCCTCTTGTTCTCGATTTTTTTCTTCATCCTCTCAATGATCTTTCTTTCCTCTTCCCTGTGCATTCCACATGGGAGATATACTACAATTGTTTCCCCTATCAGCTTAGCCTGAATAGTCTTTTTCCTGTCCGGGCTCCTTATGACTTTTATCTCCATAGTTCATACCCGTACGTTAGCAGGGTATAATAAAAATTCGATTTTCGATAGATTCGATAAAACATTTGTATATTGACGGCAATAATAGAATTAATGTGGAGTGTAATAAAAGAAAAATTCAAGAACCATCCGGCACAGGAAAAGGTAATAAGGCTACTTTTAGAGAGAGGCTTCCAGATAAATGCCGAGGGTCGAGTAGTCTCGGGGAATATCGAGATCGCGCACACCCAGATAGCAAATGAGATCTGTGTGGACAGGAGGGTGGTGGATGCAACGTGTGAAGCTATCCTGAAGGATACGACACTCAGACAGATATTCAACAATGTGCGCACCATTCCTTTCCTAAGAGATGTGGCGCAGTATCTCGGTCTCGGAGTAGTGATCATAACACCGGACGATGCAGCGCGCAAAGGGCTTCTGGGTGCTGTGGCTACAGAGGTGGCGGAACACGGGAATATTATAAGACAGGCAGTTTCGGATGATCCCTATCTCACAGAAAACCCCAGGCTCACGATAATTATTGAAGGCAGGGTTAGCGGAGGGCTTGTAAAGGCGCTAACATCTATAAAAGGCGTGCAGAGCGTCACCGTGTACTAATACCCAATAATATGCCTTCCTTTCTTTTTTATCCACCATGCCATTACTAGTCCTGCCGCGGCGCCGCTTAAATGAGCGCTGAGCGCGATAGGATCACCCACAACTATGAAAATAATGTCAAGGAAAGTGAAAAATACCAGAGCCTGGGTGAGCTTCATGGGTATGGGTATGAATAAAAGATAGACACGGATCTCGGGAGCAAGGATAGCAAGGCATGCGAATACCCCGAACAAAGCCCCGCTTGCCCCGACTGCAGGAGAAAAGGGAAATTGGAACATATATTTAGCGAATAGAGACCACAATATATATCCTACCCCCCCCGTTATTCCTGAGACGAAATACAAAGTAAGGAACTTTTTTCCCCCTATCCTTCTCTCAAGCTCTGGTCCGAAGAAGTATAAGAACATCATGTTGAACAGGAGGTGGAAACTGTTAGCATGCAGGAACATATGAGTAATAAGATTCAATAAAAGTTTGGGCGGATTATAGGAGAAATCCCCGAGGTAAATATTCCCGGGGTAAAGGGCAAAGTAATAAAAATATTTATAGATAAGAATATTGAAAATAAAGAAGGATACAAGCGCTATTGCAAGGATCGTGAGCGAATAACTGGCTTTCAATACAGATAGTGCTTTGAATACAAGGCGAAAAGGGGATTGTCTTTCTTTCTTGAATGTCAGCCCGTGATCATAAAGATTATATTTTACGCTTTCATGAGCCCTTTCTTTTAACTTTACAAGCCCGGAGCAGTTGTGGGATTCAGGCAAACGGTGGTTATAACAGAACGACCCGCCGCAGAATTTACAGGTAAAGGGCATAGGTTCCCTGAAATGGCAGTAGTCGCATTCTTTTGACATCATGCACTCCAATTTTCTTCTGGGTTAATAATTATATGGAAAGTTTCTCCTTAATAAAATCGCCCCTTTCGAACACATACACTTCTATTTCTCCGCCTCTTTTTAACTCCCTCATGTTTCTGCTTCAGAAATGCAAAACTCATAATACGGCGCTGGTCGAAGCACTTCCCTCCCTGCAACTTCAATGATCCTTTCGGCATCATCATCCAGAAGGAACACATGGTCGTTGAATTCTCTTGTACAGCATCTGCCGCAAAGATCGCAAACGAATCCCACTTCGCGGATTATCTCTTCAAACTAATTTATGACCAGTTATTCCCTGGTGAAATATAACAATATGCTCAGAGCAAATAAACATCATAATAATTATAACTTTTGATAATAATTATTAAATTTGACCGCCATAACCACGGACCTTAAAATCAGCGCAGTATTCCTTTGCGATCTCCCTGCATTTAGGAATATCCACAGCAGGCAGGTTAACTACAGTAAACCGCAGTTCAATTCCAGATTTTGAGACTTCTCTGGCAAATTCAAGCATTTTGGAATAAGCGTTCCTCGATTTCGGAACACACAAACTGTTGTAGGTCTCTTCATCATGGGCGTTCAGGCTGACAGAAACAATTTTCATTCCTGCATCTGCTAGTTCTTGAGCTACCTTTCTTTCAGGATAGAGAAGTTTTGCATGACCGATGGTATCAAGGCGCACGGTCATCCCGCGTGCAGAAAGCCAGCGTGTGATCTCAAGGACATCATCAAGGCGCACCAGCGGTTCCCCCAGACCTGTAAAAACAACTTCGTTGTATTTTTGAAGTTCAATATTTGAAAGTTCTTTTATGATATCAGAAAGTGCTGGTTCCCTTGCAAGCCTCAGGTTATAGCCATACACTCCATCAGAATAGCGCTTGATACAAAAAACACATTCTGATGTACACCTGTTAGTTATGTTAAGATACAGGTTTCCATATGCTTCATAAATTATTGTATTTTTCTTGTCCATTTCCATAGGTAATAAGTAATTAATGCTTCTTATTACTTTTCATCACTTTGTTGTTACTTCACATCCGCCTTCGCCAACTATAACGGTATGCTCTGATTGCGCTACTATGGCACCGCTTGATTCTATCAATTCGAAATATTCCCGCAACCCTTTCAGGTCATCCATATTCATTTCCGGAACCCATCTCCTTGCAAAGGGGAGTGTGCCGAACCGTTCGCTGATCTTTTTATGCGCTGTTGTCCTTGCCTTTACTGCAGCATAGATGTGCTGTTTTCCGTATCTGATGTTTCCCGCCCCACAAGTTGCGAATGGTTCTATGGCAAAGACCATGTCTTTTTTTATTTTCTGGCTGAACATGCTTCCGTAATTCGGTATGCTCATGCCTGAATGGAGTATATATTGCTCAAGACTGTGCCCGGTCAGGTGCTTTATTGGAATGAAACCGTGCTTTTTTATTGTTTGTTCGATAACTTTCCCTACCGTCCGGGTCTGGACGCTGTCCCTTACTGAGAGAATAGCATTATCAAGCGCTTCTTCACATGCTTTTATTAACTTCGAATGATGCCCTGTTACGACCTCGACTGTGTTTGCAGTATCAGCGATATAGCCTTCAATGTGTACTCCTATATCAATTTTAACAACATCCCCTCTCTTAAAACGCGGTATATCATCGTCTGGTGTGTAATGCGATGCTATCTCGTTGATAGATATGTTGCATGGAAAAGCGATGTTCCCTCCAAGGTCTTTTATCCTGTTCTCGACATATTCTGCAACCTCAAGCAGCGGTACGTCCTCTTTAATTCTTGATCCTGCTTCTTTTAGTACAACAGCGGCGATCTTTCCTGCTTCAAGGTAATGTTCGCGGATATACTCATTCATGGCTCTCGTGTAACTATTGCTCCACCAGCCAATATAAGCGCACCGCCCATCATTACTGGGATCGAAATACTATCATGGAGAATTATGATAGACAAAATAACAGCGCTCACAGGTTCGATAAGCCCCAGGATACTTGCGCTTGCTGCCCTTACCTTAAATAATCCATTAAAATACAATGATATGGCAAGAATTGTAGGGAATATCGCTAACATAATAAGATAAGTTATGTTCCCTAAAACAACATCCGCGGGGACAGCAGCTACGGGAAGAAGTAGCAGCATGGCTATCATGAAACTCCAGAATGCCTGCGAATAACCGGAATAACTTTTGCTTATGTACTTGGATGTCATTATCTGGAAGGCATAGGAGATACCGGAGAGCAAACCTGCGATTATTCCCGTTAATTTCAATGACAACTCAATGTTCCCCGGCTCTACTATGAGTATAACACCTGCTATGGACAGGAAGAGCGCCATCCAACCCTTTCCTGTGGAGCGTTCCTTGAGAAGCACAGGGGAGAACACGGTCACATACACAGGGGCTGTGTACAGCAACAGTACAGCAACAGGAACAGATGCGTTCATAATGGATTCAAAGAAGGTCAGCATGGTAACTACCTGAAGCACGCTGAATAATACAAGGTAGGGTTTTTTGTCTTTAAGCCTCAGTTTGTTAAGGTTCCCTGAGATATAGAAAAAGACCATGAAAATCATGAATGCCAGAGCGACCCTGTAAAAAATAATACTCAGCGCCGTCATGTCTCTGATCATTTTTACAAGTATCCCGGCAGTGCCCCACAGCACCGCTGCCGTAATGATCTCACCGTAACCTTTCCATATGAATTTCATCGCTTAGATTATCCTTTCTTCCCCTTTTTCTCGCGTCCTTATCCTGACATCCTTTAAAAAAGTTAAACTCCTGGCAAGAACTTCGAGTTCAGCTCCTGAAAGAGGCGTTTCCTTTCGAATATTCTCATCCGGAGCATATTCAGGGATGCCCTGCTGGAGGACATATGTGCAGGAGCGCCCTGCTATGCTCTTTGCTATTTCCGGGATATCGGCGGCAAGTGAGGGAAATACCGTTGTTCTGACCTCGAAATCGACATCTTTGAGGTTCATGGTGCAAAGAGCTTTTTCTGCGGCATCCCCGATACCTCCGGTAATCTTCCGGTATTTTTTCATGTCACAGGGTGAAGCTTTGATATCAAGGAATATCTTATCTATTAGCTTTTTCTTTATCAATCCTTCAAGCCGCTCCGTGTAATATCCATTTGTCTCTATTCCCACAAGAAGACCCTGCTCTTTTGTGAATCTCGCAAGGCGCTCCAGTTCACGAGGATGCGCTGTCGGCTCACCACCTGAGAAGACCACGGCGCTTATGAAGGTTTTTGCGTCAATGATCTGCTTCTCTATCTCCTCAATATCAACGACGTTTCCCTTCTTGAAGAGGGGTTCCAGCCTGTTTGACATGTCAATGAAGTTCTTATTTGAACAGTAAATGCAGTCAAAATTGCAGCCATTGAAAAAAACTACAGAAACCGACCTGCCGTACCAGTCTATCGTGGATACGGGAATCATTATGCCGCTAAAAACCTGTTTCATTTTTTCACTCATCGAAAAGATTAATAATCAATAAACCAATTTGATAGAGGGCATAATAATAAAACTTGCGGAGGTATACAAATGTCGGAAATGTCTGAAATGATAAGAAAGATGGGACTGTTCAGTGTCGGGGTAATATCCCTGACACAGGAAAAAGCCGAAGAATTCACACAGGAAATGATAAAAAAAGGTGAGATGAGCAGGGAGGAAGGGAAGAAGTTCGTCCGGGAAATTTTATCTGAGAAGGAAAAGCAGGTAAAGGACCTTGAAGATAAGATAAATGATAAGGTCGAGAACGTCATGAAGAAAAGCGGTGTGGTCATGAAGAGCGATATCTCAGCTCTTGAAAAGAAGATCGAAGAGCTGGAAAAGACCATTCAATCATTGTCAAAAAAATAGAGCTTCATCTTGCGTCTACTGGATAACGAGTACGCCTACGTCAAACGATATCGTGAGATCGTTGATGTGATGGTGAGGCACGGCTTCGGGTATCTTGTTGAAAGGTTCGGTCTACGTCCCTTTCGGTCGTTTCGTGAAAAGCTGTTCGGACAAAGACCGCGAATCGAGCCTCTGCAAGTATTGTCTGAAGCAGAAAGGCTACGCCATGCCCTTGAAGAGCTAGGACCAACTTTTATCAAGTTCGGGCAGATATTAAGTACGCGGCATGACCTTGTGCCTGAGGCATACATAACAGAACTTACCAGGCTCCAGGACATGGTTGCGCCTTTCAGCTATGATGAAGCAAGAAAAGTAATCGAAAAAGAGTTAGGAAAAAAAATTGAAGATGTTTTTTTATCTTTCGATCCCGAACCGATAGCTGCTGCTTCAATAGGGCAGGTCCACCGCGCAAAGCTGCTTGAAGGAGATGAAGTTGCGGTCAAGGTGATGCGTCCTGGCATCGAAAGACTGGTGGAGATCGACCTTGCGATCATGATGAGCCTGGCAAGATTCGCCGAAAAGCATATTAAAGAGAGTAAATTTTTTAATCCGGTCGGATTTGTTGAGGAGTTTTCCCGCATAATCAGACATGAGATCGATTATGTGCATGAAGCCAAGAACGCTGAGCGGTTTTACAATAATTTCGCAGGAAGTCAAACGGTCAAGATACCGAAGACATACTGGAAATATATAACAAGACACGTCCTGACGCAGGAATATTCTGATGGTATCAAGATATCTGATATCGCGCAGATAGACGCGTCCGGTCTGGATAAAAAAAAGATCACGATAGATATTGCAAATGCATATCTTAAGATGGTATTCGAGGATAGTTTTTATCATGCTGACCCTCATCCCGGTAACATACTTGTGACACGTGAGGGGATTATCGTATTTCTTGATTTCGGGATGGCAGGGTACGTAGACCCGGAACTTCGGGAATGCCTTGTAAACCTTATAATAGCTATCCAGAGAAATGATGTTGGCTTCCTTATTGAGGCCCTCACAGAGATGGGATTGATAGTGGATGGAGGCGATAGCCCCTCGTTCAGGATCAAGCTCGAGGAACTGATTAACCAGTACTACAGCATGACCACGAAGTTCATTGACCCTATAAGATTCCTGCGCGACTTGATCGATATCCTGATAAAGAGCAGGGGAAAGATCCCTTCGAATATCATGCTGCTGTCAAAGACCCTTGTTATCAGGGATGAAATAGCTCGCAAGATCGATCCGGAACATAATTTTGCTGAACTTGTAGAACCTTATGTTAAGAAAATGATAGAGGAGCGCACCAGCCCCACATATATACTTAAAGAGACCGCAAGGGCTGTGTGGGACTTTGCCCGGCTTGTTAAATCCCTTCCAAGGCGAGTGAACAATATCCTTGTGAAGGCTGAAAAAGGAACCATGAAATTTGAACTTGAACACCGCGGCTTTGAGGCACTTGTGGAAGAACTGGATGTTACGAGCAACAGGGTATCCTTCAGCTTGATAATATCAGCGCTGATAGTTGGTTCGTCAATAATTATCACTACCGGAATGTCTCCCCGTTTCTTTGGTGTGCCGCTTCTGGGGATATTCGGGTTCTTTATTGCGGGTGTTCTCGGGATGGGACTGATAATATCCATACTAAGGTCGGGGAAATGGTGATGGTTTCGATTCGTGTGGGTGAATAAATGTTTAAGAATTGTCCCGATTTCCCTATTTTACGATCAAAGTGCGTATTTCAAAAACCCATAGATATTTCGAACATTAATAATGCGCATCTTAGCATTCATATCAAAAACCTTAATACCAAAAATAACATGTAAATTCAAGAACAGCTCTATTTTTATAATAGAGTGCAAAGTAATTATATGGGAATGAAATGAATCCCTTTAGGATATTTTATTGTAACTATTCAGCCTAATATTTATATTCTATGAAATATTCAATTTTTACTGAATATTAATACTCAATTTTTCCTATTTGGCCATGTTCGGAATAAATGCCTTTCCGGAAAAAACATCCATGATAGCATCGATGACAGAAATTTTATTCTTCTTCACAGTAGATATATAACCCCTAATGCGGCAGAACATATCTGCTCCATTGCTACTTCGAAAAGTGCCAGAAA
This sequence comes from Candidatus Methanoperedens sp., assembly GCA_041479675.1. GTDB lineage: Archaea > Halobacteriota > Methanosarcinia > Methanosarcinales > Methanoperedenaceae > Methanoperedens. The sequence continues at coordinate 657 of JBGOYM010000040.1, read as the reverse complement.
TTTTCTGCTGGACTTTCATCATCCTGACATCTCTTTCCGCTTGATTATTCTCAAATGGGACATCAAAGTCGTGCATAAACCTGAGAATTTCGGTTTTGTAATCTTCGAAACGATCAAGTAGATTTTTGGACTTACTTTGACGTTTTCTTCCAGCTTTCTTTATTTGATTTTCAGGTATCAAAAGCGGTGGATTTTCCTCAAATCCAATTTTGGTTATCGTATCATATTTCTCTTCGAAGACTCTGATCTGATCTGGTTCTAAATTATCAGATATTTTTCGTGTTTCATCTACGCAATCTTTAATCTCAAAGAGTAGAGCTTTCATTTCAATCGACCACATTTGGAAATAATTCTCCGAAACACCTGTCAATTCTCTCGTAATATGAGTATTACAAAGCGAATGATCACAGCCATATTTGAAATATGGACTCCAAAAATCATGCACTGCAGTACCGGTAAAATCTGGTAGGATCGCCATTGCATCCATGGCCACAGACCCTCTTTTTGGATGAACCATATAATACATGACTTTCGGCTATTTTGATTGTCCAACGAATATATGCGATACACTCATGCCTTAAATTCAATCGCTCGTCCTTCAAGGTCATGAACCTGCATTGAATTTAATATCTGAAGTGCTTTATAAAGTTTAGCCAT
>JBGOYM010000039.1:0-11841 GCA_041479675.1 Candidatus Methanoperedens sp. | reverse complement strand
TTCCAAAGTCTCGACACGAGGTATTTGGACAGGCAATATCACTGAATTTTGATTTCGGTCCACGAATTCCCATATTGATCACATAATGGTATATGGGATCAAAAGTATTTAAAACATCAGTAGATTATCGGGTCAATACCAAATTCCAGCACTCTCAAGTAAAAAAGAAGTTATCGTGAAGTCATCAAAATTAGAAAAAATTAAGAGAGAGAGAATTAGGATAAAATAGCAAGATTCTTCTCAGGGGCTTTCTCTGATCGCTGTTATTCAATATATTCTAATCTGCGAACCAAGTTCGTGGCTATCGATATTGATTTTAAAATCGATATCTGGAGGCGTTAATCGGTGATCGGAAATCGATGATGATGTGGTGTTGTGGTGGTGTGGATGGATACGCACAGATCCGTGAAAATCCGTCCGATCCGTGTCATCCGTGTTCGATTTAGAACTAAACCTATGACAAATGAAAACCCTTCAGGCGTATTGTTTGCATGCAATTTCAAGTTTGTCGGATGCAGCATTTACCATATTCCGCATCAGCCTGATATCTGCCGCGATGCTAACAAGCTTCTTTGCAAGAGCGCTCACCTGGCGCTTTGTCTCTTTCGGGGCAGGACCTCCTGTAATTGTGCGTTTGCTGATATTGGCAGCAGGGTCAAGAGCCTCTTTAATGTTTTTTTCAGAAAGACCCCTGACGCTCAATTTCTCATGAATGAGCTTCATGGAAATAGCATCCAGGTCATGCAGGGATGGGGTTTTTCCTGACCGTGCGACCGCTCCCACTATATGATGAGCTGTCCTGAAGGGGATACGGGTCTTCCGCACGATGGTATCTGCAAGTTCTGTAGCCGTCATGAATCCCTTATCCGATGACAGCTTCATATTCTCTTTTTTCACCTTCATGGTGCTTACCATGCCACGCGCCATGCGTGTAGAAGACCGGACCGTATCAGCGGCTCGCCATAGATGCGGCGTGGCTTCCTGCAGGTCGCGGTTGTATGAGTACGGGAGAGCCTTGCATATAGTCAGTACGGATACGAGGGCACCGTTCACCGAACCTGTCTTTGCCCGCATGAGTTCTGCAATATCCGGGTTTTTCTTCTGCGGCATTATGGACGACGTGGATGAATAGCTGTCATCAAGTTCGATAAGATCAAATTCAGATGAACTCCAGAGTATGAATTCTTCAGCCATGCGGGAAAGCGACGTCATTAGGTTTGCAAAGCAGCTCATGCTCTCTATCATGAAATCGCGCGTACTCACAGCATCCATGGAATTCCCGAGCATGCCTTCAAAACCCAGGAGTTCAGTCGTCCTCTTCCTGTCTATCGTAAAACCAGTGGAAGCAAATGCTGCAGCACCCAGAGGATTCAGGTTCGTGCGCCCGTAGGCGCCGTTTAACCTTTCAATATCGCGAACAAGCGCTGTTGCATGCGCAAGTAGATGATGGGCAAGCGTAGTGGGCTGGGCATGCTGGGTATGGGTATATCCAGGCATAATGGTTTCATGGTGTTTTGATGCAGTTCCTATCAGCGAAGCAGCAAGGTCATGCACCTCTTCCATAAGAGCCATGAGTTCAGCACGAAGTGCAAGGCGTATACACGTGGCAACCTCATCATTCCTTGAGCGCGCAGAGTGCATTCTGCCCCCCGTATCCTCGCCCGCCATTTCTATGAGCCGTGCCTCAAGGGCGATATGTACGTCCTCGTATGAAGTGTCAAGAGCAGAAATTCCTTCAGCTTTTATTTTTTCAAGTCCGGATAGTATCGCAGCGCAGTCGCCGGCATTGATGATATCCTGTTCCCTCAACATGACAACATGCGCCCTGTCCACTTCGATATCAGCATCAAATAGTCTTCTATCAGCCTCCATGGATGAAGTAAACCGTTTAATGTCCTCGTCTGGCTCAGCAGACAGCCGCCCTCGCCTTAAAATATTCATAGTTTCATCAGCTAAGATGTGTCGCAGAGAATAAAAGACTTTTTGGATAAAAACTATATAATCTCATGTGAACTATTAGGGATACATTATGATAGAAAAAATTCTCTGGCTTGCACTGGGATTGCTCATCGCAGCTTCGCTCATCCCAGAGAAAAGGCTAAAATTCACTGTAGCCGGAGCAGGCTGGGCATTTTTTTCAGTGCATTGGGCGCTGCAGTGGCAGCACTATGCCGACGTGGGCGATTATGTCAACGTGCTGTTGACCGTTCTCGCGGCTATTGGCTGCCTTTTATTGGGGTCTTTGCTTGTAAAACAGGACATGCGCATTATGAGAGACATTAACGGCATAAGCGTCATAAGATCCATTTTCATGGCTACGACCGCATCAGCCATTGGCGGCATCTCGTACTTTGCCTTTTCAGAGATAACACCACTGAACCATTGGCTTATCACAACTGTAACCGACCAGACATTCTGGCTGGGTTCGCTTCTTGGTGTTGATATAACAAGGCTTGAAATGAATCTCTTATCTGTCAACGGGTACAGGGTTGAGATAATCCTGGCGTGCACGGCGATCGAGAGCATAGCGCTGTTCACAGGGATAATCGCAAGTGCAAATGCTCCTTTTAAAAGAATGGCTAAGGCGTTCCTCATCTCCGTGCCGGTAATATACGCCCTGAACCTTATACGGAATGTCTTTGTTATCGATGCCTACGCGATGGGGTGGTTTGGCGATCCTGAAATGAGCTTTTATGTCGCCCATACCATAATAGCAAAGGCAGGCTCTCTCGTCGCGCTTTTTGTGATAGCCTACGCTGTTATGAAAATACTTCCAGAGATCATAGATATGATAGATGGGATTATTAATCTGTTCAGGGGTATCTTCAGAAATGCTGGCTAAGGGGTCATTGTCCTGGGTCAGCGCGACGTTTTTGTTCACTGCTGTAACAGGATATTTTTCAATTGATTCAAGCGGGTTCATAAAGGTCTTACTCTCAGGTCTTTCCATTATCGGATTATTGCTAACTCTCTTTTTCCTGGTATTTTTCCGCGACCCGGAGCGCACGCCAGCGGGGGACGAGGATGATGCGGTCTCGCCAGCCGACGGCAGGGTGATATCAAAAAATGAAAGGACAATAGGTATTTTCATGAACGTCCACAACGTGCATGTGAACCGTGCTCCACTTTCAGGTACTGTGATGGAGATAGATTACAAACCCGGAGGCTACATCCCGGCATCCAACAAGGATTCGGATGTAAATGAGCGCAACCATGTTAAAATAAAGACGGATAATGGGAATATCGAACTGACGCAAATAGCTGGTGTACTTATCCGGCGCATCGTTTCATACATCAGTGAAGGAAGTCAGGTAAAAAGGGGTGAGCGCATCGGCATGATCCGCTTCGGCTCGCGCGTGGATGTCATAATCCCGGAAGTTTACACTTATACTGTGAATGTGGGAGATAAGGTAAAAGCCGGAGAGAGCATTATTGCCAGAAAAAAAGAGAAAATACGGGGATAACGATGGGAGAGAACATCATCAAACTCATAAAACCCGCAGACATTATCACGCTTTTATGTGCGCTCCTGGGTTTTGGTTCAATAATAATGAGTGGAAGCGGGCAGCACGACGCCGCACTTGTGCTGATTCTTGCTGCTGTAATAGCTGATGCAGCTGATGGTGCCGTGGCGAGGTACTCAGGTTGCGGTGTACTGGGCGCAAACCTTGATTCGCTTGCTGATGTCATATCTTTTGGAGTGGCACCCGCTTTTGCAGCTTTTATATTTCTTAATGACCTCGGAGCATTTGCCTGGGCATCAGTGGGATTTTTTTTGGTGTGCGGGATACTGCGCCTTGCCCGTTTCAACATTACAGGGAAGAAGGACGGTTTCGAAGGTATTCCGATAACTTTGGCAGGCTTTATTGTGGCTTTATTTCTGCTTGTGAGAGATATTGTGCCGTATCCTGAGTATGTTTTTTTTCTCCTCCTTGTCATCGTGTCCCTGCTAATGGTAAGCTCTGTAAGTTACCCGAAACTGAAGAAACCAATAATACTTGCTCCAATGGGTGTTCTGCTTGTCCTTGACATCGTGGTATTTTATCTTGGCTACCCAGACATGGTCAAAATAGCATCATTAATATTACTTGTATTCGTTTTTGCTTATTTCCTGAGTCCGCTCAGGAAGGAGGTTCTATGACAGAGATCAATGAAAGGGACATAGCTGTGTTCGAGGCAGGCATCAAGCTCGGAGTGCTGTATCACCAGTTCGTGGGAACGCCCATAAGTTCGGAAACGGTTGAAGGGCTCGAAAGAATTATAGAGGACAGCATAGCATTACAGCCGCATGTCAGGAGCGTGAGCGTTTCCATTGACCGCGAGATGGTCGAGAAAAAGCAGAATCAAAAGTTCAAATACTGTGAACTTGAAGGAAGGATGCTGCATGTGAGCCTGCAGATCCTGTATAAGAATACCATAGCGCATGCGGAACTGGCTTACGATGAGGTTCAGGACTATCCCCTGATGAGCATAAAGAAGATAGAAGTTATGTAAAATAAAAGTTAAAAAATAAAAAATAATATTTAAATTAAAAATTTCAAATCAGAGTATATAAGTAGTAATTGCCTCCACCAGTACCAGGTACGAAATCCACAGCATCCAGACGGTGATAGCCAGAAAGATTACCGTGAACACTAACTTTGCAAACACTGTGATAAGTCCAGTTTCTTTCCTGTGGCCAGTCTCAGTTACTTCATCTTTAATTTCCTGATCTTTCATCGCTTCCTCATATTCCAGAGGATGTTCATGGCGCATCTCTTCCTCTGAGATATTGCCAGTTATCCAGGACAAATTCGGGAATTTCCCAAAGTGCTCATCATAGAAATGCCCTATGAAAATAGCAATAGAAGCAAGGACAGCCTCCCATGTGTGGAACAGGATTGCTATCTGGACAACTCCGAGAGGGAATATCTTCATGGTTTCAAAGGGAAACCACATTATTAATCCAGTGACGCCCATGACGGCAGCTCCAAATCCTCCTCCGAAATATTCGAACTTCTGTTTCCATGTGTATCTCCCAAACTTTGGATGTTCGTCTGAAAGCCACAGGTAATACCGCATCTGCTGCATGAAGTCTTTGAGATCCCGTAGATTGAATAATACATCGATCCGCGGCTTCTCCACAAGAAGATGGAATACCACATGGTAAACAGACACGCCGATCATCAACAGACCTGAATAGTGGTGTATTAACGTCCTGTTATCAAAGCCGCCCACTGAAGCTATCATCCATTTCGCCCACCATTCATCCGGGAACTTAAGCGGAAAACCCGTGTATGCAAGCAGTATAAATGTCGAAAAGAAAATTATATGCTGGATGCGCTGATTCAGGGTAAACCTCTTGAATTTTAATTCAATCATGATTTTTCCTCCTTAGTATCCTAAAATTTGATGAAATTCCAAGGAAAATAAGCCCGAATGTAAAAGTCAGTTCAAAGAGTATCATTATTATGTAGAAATATGTTACAAGCGTTTTGACATCGATGAAGAACAGGGAAACAGATTTCCCTTCATGAACCTTACCACCATATACATTGACATTTTTAGCGCCGGGATGGCAATCGCTTTGTCCGCATGTTGCTGGCAGGTTCGCTGGATTTATTGAAGACTCAGGATCATCTTCGGGTTTTACATCATGACTTTCATGGCAGTCTGAACAGGTAGCGAGCACCCTTCCCCCGCTCAGATATGCCTTATAATGGTATGACTTTTTGTACGTATCAAACCAGTCTGTTTTAATTCCATAGTACAACGCCTGCATTTTCGTCTGGTTTTCATGGCAGTCCGAACACATTAAAGGAATATTTTCAAGATATGTTGGAGAGTCCTGGTTCTTAGAAGACAGGATATTATGGACACCGTGGCAGTTGATACATGAAGCCGATTCTGTTCTTCCTTCTTGAATTTTTTCCCAGTGTATGCTTTTTTCATAATCAGCAGTTACCTGTGGATGGCATTTTGAACAAAAGGTCGTCAGGTTCTCCTGCGAAGGCGAGCCTATAAAATCCTTAGTAGACATGACGTTTAGAGATACTACGCTGCCGCTGATATTTTTATCTCCGCCGTGGCAGTCCGTACACGAAATATTATTATTAAAGTGTACGCTTTTCTCAAACTCTTTTACCTGTTTGGAGTGGCAGTGAAAACAGGATTCAATCACATTCCTGTCTTCCGCAACTGCAACCCCTGTTAAAATCATCCCAGCAAGGAAAAGCAATGCTATTATTTTACCGATCCCTGCCCTCAAAAGATTTTTTTTTATGGTATTCGTATCATCACCTCATAAAAATTATCGCCATACGTTATACTTTCCTGACTGGTTTATCATTTCTTTCTGATCTTTGAATATATATTCATCAAATTTACTATCTTATATATTTTGCTGTTTGTTTTTGCTGATGCGTAGCCATTTAAAGGCAGAATTCAAAATCTATTTATCGATGTAGTTTGTACTTTATCTGATTTGAAGGTCTGGGAAGAAAAGAGCTAGAACCCGTTGGGGATTATGATGCAGTAAAGCTCAGAATTCACAACAGGTGGTCTTTCTGTCGTGCCTTCAGAGATACGTTCATCAGGATAGGCAAGCTTCTCAAATACCCATATCCGTCTTGAAAGCCCCCGGAGTTTCAGGAGAGCTGCCAGTTCATCCACCCCGAAGGTGGTATCAGGGAGGAGAAACACGCTTTTACCGTCCCCGAGCTCTTTTATTAACCTGCTTTTTACTGCCTCCACGTCTCTTGAATGGGCTGTTATGACCGCCAGCGCCTCAACATCCAGACGGAGATGTGAGCACGCAAGCTGCAAAGAGGATATTCCTGGTATGACCACATCCCCTGTTTTTGCGAATTTCCCGAGCCCTGAAAGCATAGGATCACCAGTCGAAAGCACGACTGCGTCCTGAGGCAGGGAATTCAGCGTGTAATCCTTAAGCTCGTGAGCCTCGCATTTTATATGTTCTTTCGCCAGTTCTATCGCCCTTCTTGAGCCAAATATTATTCCTGCGCTCTCAATGGCTGACGCCGCTTCCGGGGTCAAGAGATCGGGTCCTGCGCCCACGCCTACTATTTTCATGAGAAATCTCTATCACGAAGTATTGTCCCGTTCCTGTTAAAAAGCACCACTCTTCTGCCCGATAGCTTCACAGCCTTCTCAAGACCCCTGTCAATAAGGATGTTATCAGGAGATTCATCGATCATTTCCTGCACGGTGAGGTAACCGCTATCTTTCAGGATGTCTGGATAAGACCATTTGAGTATCAAACCCGGAAGCCCTGATATTATGACGTCCGCCTTTTCTTTTGCGGCAGAAAGACCACGGGATATGTCGCTTCCGATAAGTATGACATTGTAGCCGGGGAAAAGCATATGCGAGAATCTCACTCCAAACCGTCCCGTAGTAAGGACGAGCCTGTCCGCCTTCCTGATGAGTTCTTCTTTCATCTCTCCCAGATGCTCATTCCAGGGCTCAACGAAACCCGTGGTGCCAAGAATTGATATCCCTCCAGTTATACCTACTTGCCAGTTTAGCGTATTTCTTGCGATCTCTTCACCTTTCAGGACTGAAATGGTAATGTAAGCCCCTTTTAATCCGGTTTCAACAAGTGCCTCTTTTACCGCCTCTTCAATCTGGAGCATGGGGGATGGGTTTATCGCCGGTATTCCTTTTTTTAATCCAATTCCTGAACCGGTTTTTATAACTATATCGTCATTTTCCTTTGCTTTTGCGGCGATCTCCATGCCCCCTGTCGCATCAGAAGCATGGTCTCCAGGGTCTTTTATCGCAGAAGCATTCCCGTTTTTTGCAATAACGGGCAGGATGGCACGAAGACCGGCGGGCGTGGGGACAGAAACCTCTGAAATGCTCTTTCTTAGAGACAGTACTGAAGCCTTTGCAGATGCCGCTGCAGTAGTCCCGGTTGTATAGCCCCGCCTTAGCAGCGAACCATCTGAAAGGATGACATAACGTCCACTCTGAATACGGCTAGTAAGTTCTTCTACGGGAATTCTTGCCCGCTTAACCCACTCATCGGGTATCTGGAAATTGTTGACCGGGTCAATCATTTTTTTAGCCTCTCTTGAATAGCTTATCCAGTTCCTCCCTATTAAAAGAGACCATTGTTGGCCTGCCGTGCGGGCATGTATAGGGATTCTCGGTCTTGAAAAGCTGCTCTATGAGGCGCCCCATCTGTTCGGGTGAGCAATCAGCCCCTGCCTTTATTGCTCCCCTGCATGCAATGCTCTTTGTCACGCGCTCGAATATACCGGTCCCATCTTTTATTCTCCCTTCCGAAAGTATGTCTGAAATTATGTCATGAACCAGCCCCGGGTCTTCAAGCCTCCCCAGAACGCTGGGGACTGCGATTATTGCAAAAGTATCAGCTCCAAATTCAGATATCAGAAAACCGAACTCCTCAAGATACGGGATGCACTCCTTCATCAATACCTTCTCCTTTGGAGTCAGTTCAATGTTGATCGGAACAATAAGCTCCTGCGAATCCTCACGCTTTGAATCACGCACCTGTTCGAAAAGTATGCGCTCATGGGCAGCGTGCTGGTCTATTATCATAAGCCCGTCTTTTGTTTCAGCAATGACATACAGGGCGTCAACCTGGCCGAGGACTTTTACCTGTGGTTTTTCGGTATTAGCTTTCTCACAGACACTCATTTCAGTACGCCGCAGCCGCCGCTCCGTGTCCTTCATCTGTACCCTGAACCGCGTATCTTCTTCCCTGATCACGGTCGGACTGTCGATTTTCTCGTACAGACGCGATTGTGAGGTTTTAACAGGTGGTACAAGGTCCTGATCAGAAAGTGCGCTGCTCACCGCCATCGTCACCGCTTCTGATATCTCCCATTCATGGCTCAGACGCACCTGGTTCTTTGTTGGATGCACATTCACGTCCACTTCTCTTGTGTCAACTGATATTTTTAAGACCGCAATGGGAAAACGCCCATGCGGTATGAGCGTGCCGTAGCCCCTTCGGAGAGCAAAGCCCAGCGCTCTTGATGTCACGCTCCTGCTGTTGATATAAAATGACTGGGCGTCCATGGTACCCCGTGTTATAGCGGGTTTTGAGACCGCTCCAGTAATGGTCGCGAAACGCGAGCTAAAATTGACAGCAAGCATGGCTCTTGTAACTTCCTGCCCGTAGATATGAAGTATGGTATCCTGAAGCTCTGAGGCGGGAGATTGAACGAGTTCTTTCCCGTTATGGAGCAGGGTAAAGCTTACATCATTGTGCCCCAGAGCGTTCTTTGTCACCGTATCTATGATGTGGGCAAGCTCTGTGCTATCTGATTTCAGGTATTTTTTCCGTGCAGGGGTGTTGAAAAAAAGCTCCTCGACCGTAACCGATGTCCCATCTGGCGCGCCTGTATCACTTATGCCCGTCAATTTTCCTCTGTGAACAATGACCTTCGTACCTGCAAGTTCTTCTTTTGTTTTCGTGACTAACTCCACCTTTGCAACTGCGCAGATGGAGGACAACGCTTCTCCCCTGAACCCCATTGTCAGTACGTTATCGAGATCCTCTATTTTCCGTATTTTACTTGTGGAATGCTGGACGAACGAGAGGGAGGCATCTTCCCTATTCATGCCGCAGCCGTTATCGGTTATGCGAATAAGTTTCTTTCCACCTCTTTCGACCTCTATCCTGATATCGGATGCGCCTGCGTCGATACTATTCTCGATAAGTTCTTTTACTACAGATGCGGGACGCTCTATGACTTCGCCCGCTGCTATCTTGTTTACCGTGGCTTCATCGAGGATGTGGATCCTGGGCATGTTTTTGATTATATGCTGTGATAGCTATTTACTGTTTCTGAGATGGGAAAATCATAACAAACAATCCAAAAATTCAGTCACCGAGGCGCAGAGGGAAAAAATAAGGAATTTTCCGAGAATTCAGGGACAGGCGCTGCAGATTAATTGCTTAAATTACATATTTTAACAGTCCCGGTGCTTCACTGAATCCAAAGCTACCGCCTCACATCAAAATTGAAAAACCACAGAGTTCACAGAGGGCACAGAGAAAAACAACAACTCTCTGTACTCCATGTTCTCTGTGGTTGATATTCCTTTCATTGACTCACCACTTATAGCGAGCCGGCGCTGGTCTTTTCCGGGAAGGGGGGCGCCGGGCAGCCCATGAATGAGGAGGTCGGGGATAGCAGAAGGGAGGGAGGGTCGAAATAACGGGACTCGCTTTTGCTATATTAATAAGATAAGTAGACTGTCTTTTAAATAATGATAATCCCTCGAAAACTTAATATGATATCAAAATGATATCATATGTTATGGCAGAAACTCAGATAATATTCAGATTAGATAAGAAAATACTTAAAGAGCTTGATGAAAGCTTGAAGATATCTGGATTCAAGACAAGAAATGAATGGTTCAGGGCAGTCATAAGGGATTTTCTGGGTGATATAGAACGGGAAAAAGTTCTTCGCAAACTCAAAAAGCTGGAAATAAAAGGGTTGGAAGATAAAGACATCTCAGAGATGATAGACAAGTGGCGCCATGAGAAGAAATAGATGATAATTATTGATACAAATGTTTTGCTTGAGATCGTGGATGATGTCAAGAAGCTGTTCGTTATGCCTGTTTCTCAAGAGGTTTACGATCCATATATAACTGCTGTGGAAAAACTTACGGATGATAAAGATGATGCACCAGTTATAGCGCTTGCTTTATCAATCGATAATGAGGGGATACGGACACATAATATAAAACATTTTAGGCAGAAAAAATTTGGAGAGCGTATCAGGGTGCTTTCGACACAAGATGTTTTAGAATTATATCCTTTGAAAGAATGAGGATTTGATCGTAAAATGAAAGCGCTGAACATTTATTAGTCTTTAAATATTAAACACTTGGTGCCGATATGTTCCCGGTGCAGCAGAATTCCAGGTAAAACCAAAATATCAGCCTGAACGAATACTCTCCCCGCGTCTTCTGTTCGCGATCGAGGGCTGGGGGCTTGCCTGCGTTGATGGGATGGGCTTTTTTATTTGCGAAGGGGAGGAGAACGTGGGGTTTATGGCTGGGGGGCGGGGGCAATGTCATTAAGTTAAGCACAAACTCTCTTTTCATACTTATGAAACCTCAATTTCTGAGTTGAAGTCCTCTCTTTTCTCTTAAATTGCCTTCCTGGACGCTGAGGACTTGATCAATTCTTGAAAAGCCTACTCATCTTAGCTAAAACTTTTGAAGGAGGTACATCAGGATTCAATAGTAAGTCCACAATATGATTTGCGAGAGCTGTATATGAAACAGATTTATTGATTTTGTATTCATATTTCCGTTTTTTCTCGATATTTTCTTTGACTATTTTCTCTTCATCTTCCTTTATCAATATACTCTCCAAAGTGCTTAAAAATACTAAACTGTGAAAATCCTGTTCTATACCGATCACGGTTTTAGTGCTAAATCTTTCAATTTCCAATAGATTCTTTAATCTTGAAAAATAAGTTTCTATGCACCAGCGTTTATTATAAAGCCACTTAGAATCTTCCAGTTTGTATGTCATTCCATCTAACAAAGAGGTGATTAAAACTTCGATTGTCCCATTACTCAGTATAACCTTCACAAGTCTTACATTTACAACTTCGGGCAACCCATTATCCTTAACAAACTTTTTCTGTTTTGTTGTAACTTTTAACATCACGATTTTGTCAAAGCAATCACTCTTAACAAAATTACTCACTTCCTTGAAGGAAGAAGTGAGAGGACATCTAATTACAAAGTCAAAATCACCTTTCACATGGAAGGAAATAACAGAATAATCTGCATATAATCGATCATAAATAATTATGGCTTCTTTTGTAAATTTCTTTACAT
>JBGOYM010000038.1:0-12042 GCA_041479675.1 Candidatus Methanoperedens sp. | reverse complement strand
TAACGCCCGAACTCATGAAAAAAGGACTGGATTTTGTGGCAGACCGCACAAAAGCTCCCATCATTATTGATTCAGCAGACAAGAAAGCCAGACTTACCGGTCTTGAGCACGCCTCGAAGAACAACTATGCCTCCCGGACCATGTATAATGCAATTAACATGATGATCGATAGCGAGGAAATAGCGGCGCTCACAAAATCGAAGATAGAAGGCGTGATAATTCTTGGTTTCAACATGCAAGATCCCAGTGTAAAGGCAAGGATCGCACTTCTTGAAGATGGAGGAGGATTTACGGAAAAAGGACTTCTTGCGGTCGCGAAAGAATGTGGCTTTGATAAGATTCTCTACGACCCCGGAGTCCAGCCATTCGGTCAGGGGGCAGGCTCATCATTTCGCCTTCTTTCAGTAGTGAAAGCAAGATACGGTTTGCCAACAGGCGTGGGCGCTCATAATATTCCAAGTTCATGGGCATGGCTTCGCAAGAATGCAGAAAAAGAACAGCGAAGGATAGCGGATATTTCCGCAAATACCATAGGCATAACTGCCGGCGCTAATTCTCTATTCATTGGCCCGATAGAAAACGCAAAATATGCCGCGCCTGCGGTTGCCATGACAGATATACTGATGGCGGATTCGATAAAGGACTTCGGGATAGGACACGCTGAATTACATCCATATCAACTGGCGTGATGATCATGGTAAGCTTTGGCATCGAATTCCTGGCAAATGAACCTGCTCAAAAGCTTGCAGAACTGGTAGCCTTCTCAGAAGTGAACGAACTGGAATATGCATGGATCACTGACCACTATAACAACAGGGACTCATTCTCGCTGCTGACATATATTGCTGCCAGGACAAAAAGAATAAAGCTCGGTACAGGGGTTACAAATCCTTATACAAGAACCGCCGTGCAGCTTGCTTCAGCCATCGCTACCGTAAACGAGGTATCTGAGGGAAGAGCAGTTCTGGGCATAGGGCCTGGTGATAAAATGACATTTGACTCACTGGGTATAGAATGGGAGAAGCCCCTTGAAACATGGGAAAATCCTGAAGATCAAGTCCGCAAAGTTAAATTTCGGCAAGGGATCGAATATCCCGCCTGTGTATATAGGCACGCAGGGGCCGAATATGCTTAAACTTGCAGGAGAGATCGGAGATGGGGCGCTTGTAAATGCCTCGCATCCGGAAGATTTCAAGTTTGCAGTAAAGCTCTTAAAAGAAGGCAGAAGCGGCAGGGATTTTAGTAAGTTCGATGTGGGCGCTTATACCAGTTTCTCGGTCGCCTCAAAGAAAGAGGATGCACAGAAGGCGGCTAAACCTGTTACTGCTTTCATAGTCGCAGGTTCTCCTGATTCTGTGCTGAAAAAGCACGGGCTGGAAGACTTTGATGTGAAGAAGCTCAGGGATGCTTTTAAGGTAAGCTTTGCAGATGCCATCAAGGCAGTCACCCCCGAAATGATGGATGCGTTCGCAATTTGCGGGACGCCAGAGGAATGCATCGAGAAGATCAATGGATTGATAAAGGCAGGAGTAACTCAGATTGTGGTAGGCTCACCTATTGGTCCTGACAGGACGGAAGCGATAAAGCTCGTGGGTAAGGAAATAATACCGTATTTCGATAATTAAAGAGAGTACACATGAAGAAGCTTTCTCGTGATTCCACCGATGCAGTAAAAGCGGAAACAGCCCCTGCTGTCGTTGTTAGAGAACGTCTTTTTGGTGATATTCGGCTTCTTATTGAATCGGCTAAATCCCATCTCGCACAAACTGCAAATACTATACTTGTTACATTGTACTGGAATGTCGGTAAGCGCATTAAAGCAGAAATCCTCGGAAATGAACGCGCACAGTACGGGAAAGAGATTGTCTCTGCACTGGGGAGACAATTGACTGCAGAATACGGAGCGGGTTTTTCAGAAAAAAGCCTGTGGCATATGATTCGTTTTGCTGAGGTCTATCCTGAGGAAAAAATAGTCTCCGCACTGCGGAGAGAATTGAGCTGGACACATTTTAAGGAAATTATCTATATCGATGATCCGTTAAAGCGAGATTTCTATGCAGAAATGTGCCGAATCGAGCGCTGGAGTACGCGCACCCTCCATGCCAAAATCCAGGGTATGCTCTATGAGAGAACTGCTCTCTCAAAAAAGTCGGAGAAAATCATCCAGCAGGAGCTTGCCACATTGCGCGAAGAAGACCGCATGACTCCTGACCTTGTGTTTCGCGACCCATATTTTCTTGATTTTCTTGGTCTATCCGATACCTACAGCGAGCGTGACCTGGAATCTGCAATCCTCCGGGAACTTGAGCGCTTCCTGCTTGAACTTGGCACAGATTTTACATTTGTAGCGCGCCAGAAGAGGATAACCATTGACAGCGAAGATTACTATCTTGACCTGCTGTTCTATCACCGCATTATGCGCCGGATGGTGGCAATAGAACTGAAACTTGGAAAATTCCAGGCACAGGATAAGGGGCAGATGGAGCTTTACCTGCGCTGGCTTGATAAATATGAGAGGCGCGAAGGTGAAGAGAGCCCACTGGGGCTGATATTATGTGCGGAGAAGACTGCTGAGCATGTTGAGCTATTGCAGCTTGAGACCAGCGGGATACGGGTGGCTGAGTACCTTACCGAACTTCCACCGCGCCCGCTTCTTGAAGCGAAACTGCATGAAGCGATCCGCCTGGCGCGTGAACATATCGCAGCCCGTGATATCGCGAGGCTGGAGGGAGCGAAATGAGTTTGTCAACGAAAAACAAATACGATTGCATCATTAATATTCAACAGATTTTATATAATACTGAAAAAAGGGAATACCTATTTCGAGGAATTTAATATGGGCTACATGAATAAAATATTGAGAATAAACCTCACAAAAAACGCCATTACAGAAGAAAAGCTGGATGAAAAAATCGCCAGGAATTTCGTAGGTGGAAGGGGGCTTGGCGCCAGGATAATCTCTGAGGAGGTTGACCCAAAGACCGACGCGTTGAGTGAGAATAACAAGCTTGTGTTCCTTGCAGGTCCTCTCACCGGGACAAAAGCGCCAACATCAGGAAGGTTCTGTGCTTCATTCAAATCCCCTCTGACCGGAACCATAGCCGACAGCCAGGCAGGAGGCGCGTGGGGACCGTGGCTTAAGAAAGCAGGGTACGACGCTGCGATCATTGAGGGAAAAGCAGAAGCACCGCAGTACCTTTTGATCTCGGATGATGGATGCGAACTTCACGATGCTAATGGTTTATGGGGCAAAGGCACAAAAGAAACCTGCGCCACACTTGAAAAAAAACATGATGGAAAAGCTCTTGCGATTGGACCTGCAGGTGAGAAGCTCTCGCTTATTTCAAGTGTCATGGTGAACGGTCACAGGGCTCTTGGCAGGGCTGGTATCGGCGCAGTCATGGGCTCAAAGAATTTAAAGGCAGTCGTAGCAAAAGGAAACCAGAAGATACCCATAGCGAATGAAGAAAAATTCGAAAGGGCGGTCTTTGAGGCAAATGCCCTTATAAAAGAAAAAGGGGTAACGGGAGAAGCTCTTCCTGGCAGGGGAACAACAGTTCTGGTTCACGTAATTAACATGAACGGTATTTTCCCGGTAAAGAATTTCCAGCAATCCCAGTGGCCGCATGATACTGCGGAAAAGATAAGCGGGGAGATCATAAAAGAGAAGTATGCCACCAGGCGCCAGGGCTGCTATGGCTGCCCGATCGTTTGCGGGCACATGGTAAAATTCCCGGACGGCAAAGAATTCAAATCTCCTGAATTTGAGACCGACTGGGCTTTTGGAGCAGATTGCGATAATTCGGATTTCAGGACGATCGCCGAAGCTGGAGAGCTCTGTGATGATTATGGGATAGATACGATCTCTACAGGAGCGACCATCGCAGCAGCTATGGAACTTGAAGAAAAAGGAAAGATCAACTCTGACCTTAAGTGGGGAGATGGAGATGCAATTATCAAAGCAGTACACATGATAGGAAAAGGAGAAGGTATTGGAGCAGAGATGGCTCAGGGTTCAAAGCGTATCTGCGCAAAATACGGAGCTCCTGAACTCTCAATGAGCGTCAAAGGGCTTGAACTGCCTGCTTATGATCCCCGGGGCGCCCAGGGGCATGGTTTAGCATATGCAACATCAAACCGGGGAGGATGTCATCTGAGAGGTTATATGATCTCCCCGGAGATCCTTGGAACCCCGAAAGAATTAATAAACAGGTTCTCAACACTTGATAAAGCTCGCTGGACAATTGATATGCAGGACTGGACGGCTTTCATAGATTCCCTTGTGTTATGCCAGTTCACCATGTTCTCAACAGGTACAGATAATTATGCAGATATGTATTCCGCCGCGACAGGTTTTGAATGCGATACATCTGATATCATGAGGATAGGCGCAAGGATCTGGAACCTTGAGCGCATGTACAATATCAATGCAGGACTTAGAAAGGAAGACGATACTCTTCCATCAAGACTGCTAAAGGAAGGGGCAGCAAACGGGCCGGCGAAGGGGCAGGTTGTAAAACTTAAGACCATGTTAAACGAGTATTATTCCCTGAGAGGCTGGACAAAGGAAGGCGTTCCGGAAGAATGGAAATTAAAGGAGTATGGTTTAAAATGAGGGGGGAAAGAACATGACCAATATATCTGAAATAAGCGAATTGAGCCTTCCTGAGAAGGTAGTGGAAGATGCCATAGCCGCACAGAAAGCATCTGTTGAGTGCATAAAAGAGAACAGGTACAAAGATTTCCTGCTTGAACAATGCCTTCCTTTTGTTGAAGTTGTAAGGAATTTCAAGCGCACTCCTGAACAGTCAAAAGAAGCGATGGACTTATACCAGGCGTCGCTACTTTTGCATTACGACATATTAACATCCCTCACAAAGACCGTTTCTGCAATGGACTGCGCTTTCCTGGAATGGCAGCAGACACCCATCACCCTTGATATAATGTATAAGATGGATAAGGATTTCAAGGACGCGATAGACATTTTTGTAAATACTATCGATGAGTCGGACGATATAATCGGAATAGAAGCCACAAGAGTCCATAACGGATTTTACGGCATTATATCTTCCATGGACTTTGCAGCTCTCCCTGGAAGCACTTTCTCGGTAATTGCCCAGATTCTTGAAAGAACGCCCATAGCCAAAGAATACAAGCAGGCGATCATGGCATCCAAATCATGGGGTCTCAATGGGATATACGTGTTCGGCGACAGGTACACCAGGGTATTGCAGCGCTGCCGCAATGTGCAAAAAGCAATAGAGGAGGAGAAACGATACTTAAAGATGACATGGAGCGACCCTTCAAAAACGATGACGAAACTGATGGGTACCTTTGGTCACAGCTCATATGATAGATTGAAATATTTTGAGATGTACGAGAAAAAGTTCACTCCCTATGTTAAAGCAGCGTATGACGCAAAAGTGCACATTGCCAATATCCCCATGCTCCCAACCCATGTAGGCGATATAGGGCACCACATTGGTCCTTCATATTTCCATATATGCAAAGATGATATGTGCCTTGCGATCCTGGAAGCAGTTTCACAGGTCGGCTATGATACGATGAGAAGGGCGCTGGGCATGGGCAAGATCCAGAGCCCATTCGATGTGGCAGGCTTTGCCACAGGCGCAAGCGCGTCCGCGATGGCAGAAATACTTGCATGGGAGGCTTTTACCCCTGATATGATACAGGACTTATTCCAGAAGAGATTCCACCACTGGGTCATGGCGCATCCATATGACAGGCCCATGGTCGGGGAACTTCATATCAACGACTGGCTGGACTTTGCTACACGCGGGGCATCAATAAATGCACCTTTGCCAAGGGGCTCTGGAGGCAAGGTGTCAGGCGTCCCGATAGACCTCTCTGCAATAAGGTTCAACTCTAAATTGAACAATCCCCAGTGGTACACCTACCCCTACACAGGAATATCGGTTCGTACTACAGCTCTCTTGCGGTTTGTTGACCAGCCGTGCCTCCTTGCGCCTGAACCGCCAAGCATAGTGGGTATGATAAACGCTACTGTCCTGCACCCCGAACTCCCAATGGCTCCAGTGCAACTTTGCAAGAACTGCGCTACGGCAAGGTATGAGCCCGTCAAGTGTAATTATTGCATATCTCCAAAGCTTAACAGCATGCTATGAGGGTATCAGTTAAAGTGAGGCTGTTTGCAAGCATGAGAGATTATGCCGGAGTGAAAGACACAGACGTTCGGGGAAAAAATGTGGGTGAAGTTCTGGATTCTCTTGTGAATGCGTATCCCCTGCTAAAACCACAGATTTTCAAAGAGGATGGAGATCTTTTGCCCCATGTGCGTGTTCTGCTAAATGGGATAGCAATAAGCAATATCAATACTGGGTTAAAAAAAGGAGATGAGCTGGCGGTTTTCCCGTCGGTTGGCGGTGGGTGAAATACATACACGTTGAAGAGCCTATTTGAGAATGATGGAAAAAAGTCATAGTTGTATGCTTGAACTATTTACCTTTATCTCTTGATTTTGTACCAGATATGGTTCTTATGGAAAGACATTGACAAGAGTGAACTAAAGATAAAATCTTTTTTTACAGATTCTTTTTTTAAGAAAAATTGATGCGGATCATGCCAAATCTTAAAGCATTTAAAAGCCTTTAACGCGGTAATGAAACAGGAAATGTCAAGCGTGGACGTGGCCGCGCTCGTAATGGAACTGCGCCCCAGGCTTATCGATGCAAAGATTGCAAAGATCTACCAGCACTCACCTGATGAAATAAGGATAAGTCTCCATATCTTCAAAGAAGGCAGGACGAATCTGGTCATCGAGGCAGGGAGGCGCATGCACCTGACCGCGCACCCTGAGGAAGCCCAAAAATTGCCTCAGTCTTTCCCCATGCTGCTTCGCAAACACTTAAGCGGAGGAAGGATTACAGACATCTCGCAGTACGATTTTGACCGTATAATTGAGCTGCATATCAAACGGGGTGAAGACAAGACCACACTTCTAATCGAGCTTTTCTCAAGGGGCAACATCATTTTGCTGGATGCGCAAAAGAAGATAATCCTGCCATTAAAGTCCATCAGCTTCAGGGACCGAAAGGTTATACGGGGCGAGGTGTATGAGCTTCCGCAGGGGCAGTTAAGCCCTGTCACAGCCACTCCTGACGAATTGAAAGAGATGTTCTCCCGCTCAGATAATGACATTGTCAGGACAGTGGCGACTCGCATGAACATGGGTGGACAGTATGCAGAAGAAGTCTGCACTCGTGCAGGGATCAATAAAAATATGCCAGCAAAACAATTGACTGATGTATCTGATCTGCACAAAGCAATGCAGGAAGTGTTCAGACCACTGGGTGCTGAACTGAAACCACATATCGTATTAAAGGATGGGAAACCGATTGATGTCCTTCCTTTTGAGCTTTCCCATTATGAGAAAAACGAAAAGAAATATCTTGGCACATTCAACGATGCGCTGGATGAATATTTCAGCGCAGGGGCTGAAAAAAAACGCGAGCAGATAAAAGAAATTAAGGATACAAAAAATAAAAAGACAGGGCTATATGAGTACCGCCTGCAGAAGCAGATCCAGGCGCTTGAGAAATTCAGGGATGATGAGGGAAAGCTAGTTAGCAGGGGCGAACTGATTTACTCCCATTATCAGACCGTTGATGGAATCCTGAACGCGATCAAAGCCGCAAGGGAAAAGGGCTATTCATGGGACGATATCAAGAACATTTTAAAAAGATCGGATGTCCCTGAAGCCAGAGTTATCAAATCCGTTAATGCGAGTAAAGGAGCTATTACGATCACGCTTGATAACGAAGAAATTGAACTGGACGCCAGGCTTTCAGTAACGCAAAATTCTCAGATCTATTACGACAGATCCAAAAAATTGTCCTCCAAGATAAAGGGCGCACTTGAGGCGATCGAGGCTACAAAAAAGCTTACCGGGAAAGAAGATGTTCCGAAAAAGACCAGGCAGAAGCTCCCGGTTCACAAACAGAAATGGTACGAGCAGTTCAGGTGGTTTGTCTCCTCTGACGGCTTCCTCGTCATCGGCGGCAGGGATGCCCAGAGTAATGAGGATATCGTGAAAAAATACCTTGAGAAGAGGGACATCTTCTTCCATGCCCACGTATCTGGTTCACCTGCCGTAGTCGTCAAGACTGAAGGTAAAGAGGTTCCAGAAACCACTCTTATGGAAGCGGCGCAGTTCACTGTCTCTTATTCGGTTATCTGGAAATCAGGACAGGCAAGCGGGGATGCCTACTGGGTTCTGCCTGAGCAGGTTTCAAAGACCCCTGAGTCGGGGGAATATGTGGCAAAAGGCGCTTTTGTGATACGCGGGCAGCGTAATTATTTCAAGGATGTCATGCTGGGCGCGGCGCTGGGTCTTATTCTTAACGAAGAAAAGATGTTGATAGGAGGACCTGTGAGCGCGGTGAGAAAGATTGCGCAGTTTGTTATAGAAGTTGAGCCGGGAGAGTTTGAGCAAAACGACCTCTCGAAGAAGATATACAGGATGCTGACTGATAAATTCGAGGATAAGAGGCTCATCAAGGAGATAGCTTCTCCTGATAAGATAGCGATGTTCATGCCACCGGGGAGGTCGAGGGTAAAAGACTGATCATTGGGTCCTATTTATTACGTCCTTTGATCCAGTTCTGCGCTCCTGCCTGAGATTTTTCCGCCTCCACATCATATTCATCAAATATCTCCCCTACCAGTTCCTCAAGGATATCCTCTATAGACACAAGCCCCATGACCTTCATGTTGTTATCCACAACTATTGAGATAGCCATATTCTTCTGCTGCAGCTCCTTCATGACCGATGATATCTCCTGCCCTGCTTTCACGATAAGGAGAGGGCGCAAAATCTCATGCACCTTTGTCCTCCCAAGCTCGTAATCCCTGAACTTCAGGAAATCTTTTGCATATATCATGCCGATGATATTGTCAAAATCCTTCCTGTAAACCGGTATTCTTGAATGACCGGACTCGTTTATCAGCTTAAGCGCGGTCTCAAGCGTTTCGAATTCTTCAATACAGACAATATTCTCTCTCGGAGTCATTACACCATGCGCTTTCTCATCAGTGAAATCAAAGACATTACTGATTATCTCCCTCTCGTGTTTTTCGATGGTTCCCTCTTTTTCTCCCACCTTCAGCATCATGTTGATAATTTCCTCAGTGACAAAGGGATGCTTTACGCGTTCTTTTCCTCCCAAAAGCATGATCATGGAATTTACGATGGTGGTAAGGAACCAGACAACGGGTCTAAAGATACTTATTACGATCATTATGGGATTCGCTACCAGCATCGCGATATTTTCAGCGTTTCTTGAGGCGATCGTCTTCGGGAGTACCTCCCCGAAGACCAGGATGAACAGGGTCATCACACCTGTCGCGATCGCGAGGCCAGAATCTCCAAAATAACGTAAAGCAGCGTCAGTAGCCAGAACCGATGCGCTTATGTTCACGATATTATTACCTATCAGGATGGCGGCAAGGAATCGTTCCGGGTTCTCAAGCAATCTGACAACCTGTTTTGCGTTGTTGTTACCTGACTCTGCAATATGCCTTATCCGTATTTTTCCTACAGAAAGAAGCGCAGCTTCAGAGAGTGAGAAAAATGCCGAAAATACTATCAATATCAATATTATTATGATTTCAAACGTTATCCATGAATCCATCAGATATCTGACTTTATATCCCCTCTCCTTAAAAATTTAACTACTAACGAAAATATAAACGTGAATATAAACATTTAACCACTGAAATGATAATTCTCGCAGAATTCGAGTTCGACTTTGGAAGTAACAGCAGGATAATATATGAGTCATTGCTTCCTGAACTGGAGGAAGAGTACCAGCGCACAAGATCTGCTCTCAGACTGGATAATGATATACTTTTTTTAAATGTGGAAGCCAGCGACATCATATCTATGAGAGCGGCGCTCAACGGTTGGCTGCGTCTTATTAAAATCTCATGCGAGATGAGTTCATTGTGAATGCACAAGTTATAAATCAGGGGTTGGCAATACTACACCCAGAAACAGGTGAATAAAATGAGTACAGATTTACCCCCACAGATCAAGAACCAGCTTGCTCAGTTGCAGCAGATCCAGCAGCAGGCGCAGGCGATCGCAGTTCAGAAAAACCAGGTCGAACTAACGTTAAAAGAGACTGACCTTGCTCTTGAAGAGCTTGAAAAACTCGATGCTGATGCAGTAGTTTACAGGGCTATCGGGGATCTATTGATAAGAACAGAACGCGATAAGACAAAAGAATCCCTCAAGGAAAAAAAGGATACGCTTGACCTGCGAATGCAGACACTCGCACGCCAGGAAGAACGCGCTCAGAAACGGTTCCAGCAGCTCCAGGAGCAGCTCAAGCAGGCTATCGGTACACCTTCTGCGCAATAGTCATGGAGATTGACGAAGCAGAATTCTATAATCAACTGCTTGATTACCACAATATCCTCTATTTATGCCACAGGAACGCAGATCCTGATGCGCTTGGAAGCGCTTTTGCTCTGAAAGAAGCCATAGGGGGCACCATAGGTGTCATAGACGGGTGCGACAGGGTTGCAACCGTTCTAGCCAGGCAGTTGAAGATCGAATATGTAACTGATCCGGCACCGGATTATGATCTTGTTGTTGTAATTGATACTTCCACGCTCGCACAGTTGAACGGTTTTCCGCTGAAGAACTATGCGGTTATAGACCATCATGCTACGACTTCACTGAATGAAAACGCAGCTTTCTCGCTTCACAGGAACAAGAGATCGTCAGCCGAGATAGTTCTTGGAGTACTGAACATCATGGGGGCGCCCGTGATGAGGCGCGCAGCATTTGCACTTATTGCAGGCATTATCACAGATACCGGGAATTTCAAGCATGCCACGCCTGATTCGTTCAAGGCGGTGGCAGAACTTATCGAACTTAGCGGCATCGAATACAGCGAGGTGATGGACGCCCTTTCAACCTTCCCCCAGGATATCTCGATGCGTATCGCCTTCCTGAAAGCTGCCCAGCGTTCGGTGATAGAAAGAGTGGATGACTGGGTGATCGTAACCTCACAGGTTAGCTCGTTCGGAGGCGCAGCAGCCTCTAATCTTATTTCAATAGGTGCTGATGTGGCTTTTGTGGCATCAAAAGATGGAGACCAGGTCAAAATGAGCGCCCGTGCCAGGAAATGCGCCATCAACGCAGGTATCAATCTCGCAAAGCTGATGGAAGAAATAAGTGTGAAGTATAATGGCACTGGTGGGGGGCATGAGGGAGCGGCAGGGATGGATGTGTCCGGGGATGCGGATGTTATACTTTCAAAATGTGTGGAGTATGTGAAGAATTCGCTTAAGATCGGGATGGATAAGACATCACGGTGAATAGAGACAGGATTAACCTCCCTCTATATTCCTTATTTATCATCATCAATTATCTTTCTTACCCAATCAAAAACTTTTTTTGCGGTTTCAAGAGCTTCCTGATATTCCTGTTCATCTACGGGTTCAAAGTCCCCTGGATAACGGGTACTGACAGCGTATGGAGTAAGTGAAATTGAATCTTTGATTTCATCAGGAATCCTCGAAGCCTTTCCCAGCTTTTGCTATCTGCAAATTGCTTTTTGCCCTTTTTAACCATATTCTGACAAGTGACTCATTTCTCATAGACCACCTTACCGGACTTTGAAATCTCTTTATATATCATAAAAGGATTATCTTTCAATTCTTCAAACTTCTCAGGAGTTTCAACAATAATATCAACAGGCGCTCCCATACCATAGAGAAATCTATAAATCTGCTGAGCAACTTTTCTTCTATGTGAAACACCTTTTTTAATCACGCATATATCATAATCACTTTCTTTCTTATGATCACCTCTCGCGCGTGAGCCGAATAGAATGATCTTATCTGGATCCACTGACTGGATTATTATTTCTATTGCTTTTTCAAGTGGGTCAGTTTTTTTCACTAACTCAGAATTCATATTACAGTCTATATTTATAGCCTCACTGTGCTTAAAACTACCTTTTTCTCCTTTGCCAGAATATCAATATGCTC